>NZ_JAHCVJ010000004.1:300000-412344 GCF_018476885.1 Geoanaerobacter pelophilus | reverse complement strand
TGTGGGCAATGTCTATGTCTGCAAGGACGGACCGGTCTTTACCGCTAAACAGGTCAAGGAGATGCCGCAGGAGTTCTAAAGGCTTTTTAGATATTGTTTGACATCGGCAAAACTGCTGGCACTATTAAGATGTATACATAATGCCGGTTCTACAGTGGCTGGAGGCGTTCGTGTCCACTAATAAGGTGCTGCTGGTCGAAGACAACAGCGACGACGAGTTCCTTGCTTTACGGACCCTGAAGAAAATGGGGTTCTCAAACGTCCTAGTAGCAAGGGACGGCCGCGAAGCAATAAGCATGCTCATGGGGGAAGAACCTGCCGGGTCATCTGCGCAGATTGAACCACCTGAGTTCTTGCTGCTCGACCTGCGACTACCAAAGCTGGATGGTCTGGAAGTTCTTAGAAAACTGCGGTCTAACGGCAGCACCAAGGATGTTCCGGTATATGTCCTGACCTCATCGGAAGACCCTCATGACAAAGAGGTCTGCAAGCAGTTGGGAGTAGTTGCCTTTCTTCCCAAGCCGCTCACTGTTGATTCCTTCAAGAGCGTCTTAGTAAGCTCAGTGGGATAAACTGCCTTTCCACAGCTCCTTCAATCGCTCATCCCTGCCACAGTTGGCCCGGTAAAACCTGTATCTCAGCGGGTTCTTTTTGTAGTAGCCCTGGTGATACTCCTCAGCAGGATAAAAAACTACTGCAGGACGAATGTCGGTCACAATCTGCCAGCCACGCTCTTCTTCAAGCCACGCCCGGGAAATCTCAGCCTGCCTTTTCTGAGTTTCGTTGCCATAGAAAATCGCGGCGCGATACTGCGGCCCGTTATCACAAAACTGCCCGCCGTTGTTGAGGGGATCTATATTGCGCCAGAAGGTGTCAAGCAACTGCTGATAAGAAACCTTGCCTGGATCGTAGAGCACCTGAACAGCCTCCATATGGCCGGTTGTTCCGGAAGAGACCTGCTCATAGGTTGGATTTTGGGTAAAACCTCCGGTATAACCAACGGTGGTAGAGATAACCCCGTCGATCCCATCAAAGGGAGATTCCATGCACCAGAAGCAGCCGCCGGCAAAAATTGCGCTTTCACTTTTCTGCGCAGCCGAGCACATACCCGATCCGAAGGTTAACAGCAGGGCAATAAAAAGATTGAGCAACAGCTTCATGGCTGGCTTAAAGGGAGCGAATTCAGCCCATCCTCGATGAACTGAAGGGAATAATTAACGTAGTTTTGTGGTGATTTCTTCAGCCAGGCAATCTCGTCTGCGGAGAGATCACGTTTGTACTTTGCCGGAGCGCCGACCCAGAGGGTATTCGGCGGGATGATCGTTCCCTCGGTGACCAGCGCCCGGGCTCCCACCAATGCACCTTCACCGACAACCGCCTTATCCATGACCATTGCCTGCATCCCGATAAAACAGCCGTTTTGCAGGGTGCAGCCATGCAGGGTGACGCTGTGGCCGACCGTAACGTCATCGCCGATGACAAGGGGTGCTCCGGGGTCGTCGGCATGCTTCTTATGGGTGACATGAAGCATCGTCAGGTCCTGGATATTGCTTCTCGCCCCAATCTTGATGAAATTAACATCGCCGCGCGCCACAACGTTATACCAGATGCTGCTCTGGGCCCCGATGGTCACATCGCCGATGATCACTGCTGTCTCTGCAATAAAGGCAGACGGGTCTATATTGGGCGTCATTCCCTGAAACGGCTTAATCATTTAGTCCCTCCGGCTATTCGGTTCAGTCTCTTGGTATTGCCAGCATCCTGTCCAGGGCCTGTTTCGCCGGGACCCTGATCTCCTCAGGCACACTGACTATCGGTTTCATGGATAACAGGGCATCGCGAATATCCTCCAGCGAGGTGAGCTTCATATTAGGGCAGACCAGGGCAGGGGAGGCCAGGATAAACTCCTTGTCCGGGTTGTCCTGCTTCAGCTTGTAAAGGATTCCCGCCTCGGTGCCGATTATGATTTTCTTTGCCGGGCTCTTCCGGCACCACTCGTACATTCCCGATGTGGAACAGGCATGATCTGCCAGAGCCACAACAGCGGGATTGCATTCCGGATGACAGACAAACAGGGCGTCAGGATGCTCGGACTTCAACTTTTGCACCGCTTCCGGCCGCAATCTTTCATGGGTCGGACAATAGCCGTCCCAGTAATAAAAGTTTTTGTCCGACCTGGCAGCGACAAATTTCCCCAGGTTCCTGTCAGGCACAAAAATGATTTCCTTGTCTGGAAGCGAGTTGACGACCTTTACCGCATTGGCCGAAGTGCAGCAGATGTCGCTTACAGCCTTGACCGCAGCCGAAGAATTGACATAGGTAACCACCGGCACGCCGGGGTGTTCGGCCTTCAAGGCAACCAACTTATCGGCAGTTACCATGTCTGCCATCGGGCAACCGGCATCCAAGCGAGGCAGGAGGACTTTCTTGCCGGGCGAGAGAATAGCTGCAGATTCAGCCATGAAATGGACTCCACAGAAGACAATGACATCGGCATCGGTCCTTGCCGCTTCGATAGAAAGTCCGAGGGAATCTCCCGTAAGATCAGCGATTTCCTGAACCTCATCCCTCATGTAATTATGAGCCAGAAGAACGGCGTTCCGCTCACTGAGAAGCTCCCTGATCTGCTGCTTGAGCCTATCTTCCATAATTCCTCTCATTTCTGATATTTGGCTGTTGGTGATAGTAGTAAAAGTTTTTTATCATGTCAAACTCTTAGCTTGGGAAAAGACGGTTGACATTCATGTAACGAGCGGCGAAAATCTCGTTTCTGCGGTTTTACCACCGTAATCTGATGCAAGGAGAACTACGTGCAGATACTCTTCGGAACTGATGGCTGGCGTGGGGTTATTGCCCGCGATTTTACCTTTGACAATATCTCTCTCGTGGCTCAGGCGACCATGGACTATCTCACTCGCGAAGGTCTTGCCGCCAAGGGGCTGATAATAGGCTATGATCGTCGTTTTCTCTCCCGGGAATTTGCGGAGCGGGTTGCTGAGATAGCTGCCGGCAACGGAATCAAAGTCTGGCTTACCGACAGCTACGCGCCCACCCCGGCGGTTTCCTGGGCCGTGCATGAAAAACAGGCTGGTGCAGGGATTATGATTACTGCAAGCCATAATCCCCCGGCCTATAATGGCTTCAAGGTCAAGGAGTCTTTCGGTGGCTCAGCCCGGCCTTCGACCACAAAGCAGTTGGAAGAGCTCGTGGCAAAGAACATTGCCAATTCCCGGCCGACCAAGGAAACTGGGCTAGCAGAGGCCCTGGCTTCCGGCATGGTTGAGCTGTTTGACGCCGCTTCCCCTTATCTGGCCCAGCTCGGTAGATATGTCGATCTCGACGCGATCCGCAACGCTGCCATCCCTGTTGTGATAGACCCGATGTTCGGCGCCGGCAGCGGCTTCATCCCTAAACTGCTCCCCGGAGTCAATGAAATCCATTGCGCACACAATCCCGGTTTTGGCGGTCGCCCTCCCGAACCAACCGAGGAGAATCTTGAAGAACTGGCTGAAATGGTAAAAGCTAACGGATGCCGGGCCGGACTCGCACTGGATGGCGATGCCGACAGAATCGGCGCAGTTGATGAAACCGGCAGCTTTTTCTCCTCCCACATGATCTTCACCATCCTGTTGCGCCATCTCTATGAACGTAAAAATCTGCGCGGCGGTGTCGTCAAAACGGTTTCCACGACCCGCATGGTCGATCTCCTTGCCGACAAATACGGTCTGCAGCTCTTCGAAACCCCGATCGGCTTCAAATACATTTGCGAGTTGATGCTGGAGCATGACATCCTGATGGGAGGCGAAGAATCCGGAGGACTTGGGGTAAAAGGGCACATTCCCGAGAGAGACGGCATTCTGATGGCGCTGCTGCTTCTTGAAGCGATGGCAGTAACCGGTAAAGGGTTGCGCCAGTTGCTGAACGAGACCATGGATGAAATCGGCCATTTCTTCTATCGCCGTATCGATCTCCCGATCGCTCCTGAAGCCAAGGCAAAACTGATTGCCCAGCTGAAGACCGCAGCACCAGCAACCATTGCTGGGCGTTCAGTAGCAGAACAAAATTTCCGGGACGGTTTCAAGTTCATTTTCAGCGACGGATCATGGCTGCTGGTCCGTCCTTCAGGAACCGAACCGGTGCTTAGACTTTACAGCGAGGCCTCTTCTCCGGAAACGGTTGAGCTGCTGCTCTCAGCAGGGCGCGAGCTGGCCGGCATCTAGCTTTTTCTCTTGGAGAAAG
Organism: Geoanaerobacter pelophilus; assembly: GCF_018476885.1. Lineage (NCBI taxonomy): Bacteria > Pseudomonadati > Thermodesulfobacteriota > Desulfuromonadia > Geobacterales > Geobacteraceae > Geoanaerobacter > Geoanaerobacter pelophilus. Next base: position 408,105 of record NZ_JAHCVJ010000004.1, on the reverse strand, counting down.
GACACAGCCCAATTTGAGTATGAAAACCAACTACCGTCTCAAATTCCCTGAGGAGATCGAACTCGAGAGCAAGGAGTCTGAGCTTGATAGCCTTAAGGCAGTTCACAGGGCAAGCACGGACAAACTTACCAAGCTCAAAGGTGAACTCCGCACCTTTGAAAGAGTATATCAACAGGTAATTGGGGTCAGGGTCGCCGAGCTTGACGCCCTGGAGGCTCAGATTTGCGGCACCATGGATGAGTGCTGCGATATGTCGGACGAGATTCACGCATCGACTGAGGCCGAATGGAGTGGCCATCTCCACGCTTCTGACCTTTTGCATGACGACCCGGACCCAGCCGAACTCCTCGCTCAGAAAAACCTGAAAGCTCTTTACCGCGAAGTAGCGAAAACCATTCATCCCGATCTGGCCCAAAACGACCAGGACCGGGCAAGATGCGAAAAGCTGATGGCATTTGCCAACCGTGCTTATGCTGAGGAGAACCGGGAGGCCCTCCTTAACATCCTCAAGGATTGGGAAAGGTCTTCGGCCAAGGTTTTCAGAGGAAATATCGGCGACGAGTTAATACGAGTCATTCGCCTCATTGCCAAAGAACGAGATAGTATCCACGACCTGGAAGAACAGATTGAAAGCCTGATGGCTACCGACACCTATATTTTCAAGCGACGCGTGGATGACTCGCTTGCTAATGGCATAGACCTCCTCGCCGAGATGGCTGCAACCATTGATCTCAATATCGCCAACGCGCGCAAGCGGCTGTCAGCCATGAAAGGCGAAACGCTGCCCCCGGAACCTGTCAACCAGCATCATACCCGGCTTATCAGATTCCCTTCCGATGTATTCTGTGGTGACTTGTACACCCGTAAGCGTGATTCAATCAACTATTGCGACTGGCAAAAGCTGTGCAACGCCAAGGGTACGCGCGCCATTCCTGTCAACATGGCAGTCAGGCTGGATGTTCGCAGCGACCTCACCCCTGATCTCAGATTTTTGAAAGCGTTACAGCCTGTCGATCTGCAGTCGCTGTTTATGTATGAAGTGACTGACACTGCTCTTGAATACATCACCCACCTGTCCGGTCTCGAAGAGATATACCTGTCTGACTCCACCTTTTCGGATAGCGGCATTGGCAAACTGGCTTGCCTCACTAACCTGTCGCGAATCTATCTCTATCATATCAATATCTCAGACGCAGGACTCGTCGCTCTTCACAATCTTAAAAACCTATCGCAATTCACCTGCAGCGGTACCCTTATCAGCGATGCCGGACTTAAATCCCTTCAGGTCGCCATTCCAGGCATCAAGACCCTCAGCTTCCCCTGGCGCTACGGTAAAAAGTAACCGCTCATTATTACCTTCCTGATTGCCCCACAGCTATAGCCATTCCAGCATCGTAGCTTCGAGAAGTTCCCTCTTTACCTTTGTCGCAAACCGGTTAAAATTTTATTGTCTGATTGATGTCTTAATCAAAAAGGAGGCTTACCATGCAGGAGAGAAGCGGAGTTATTACTTTTAAGGGCAACCCCATGACCCTTATTGGCCCTGAGCTGAAGATTGGGGCTGCTGCCCCGGATTTCCGTGTTGTTGACACCACTCTTACACCGCGAGGCTTAAGCGACTACCCCGGAGCAATCAAGATAATAAGTGCCGTGCCGTCTTTAGACACGCCAGTTTGCGACACCGAGACCCGAAGGTTTAATAGCGAGGCAGCTGCCTTGCCGGCAAACGTCGTGGTCTTGACCGTCAGCCTCGATCTGCCATTTGCCCAGAAGCGCTGGTGTGGAGCTGCCGGCATAGACAAGGTGGTCACCCTGTCAGACTATCAGGACCGTTCTTTCGGACTTGCATATGGAGTGCTGATTAAGGAGCTTAAGTTGCTGACCAGGGCTGTCTTTATCGTTGACGCAGACAACTTGCTCAGATATGTCCAGATAGTCCCTGAAGTGACCAGTGAGCCTGATTATCAGGCAGTACTGACTGCGGTGAAGAGTCTGTGAAATGAAAAAGGCCGCGAGGGTACGCGGCCTTAAACCAACTTCATCAGTATACATGAATAAAAATTATTTTTGCAGCCTGTTATTTTGCTTCCGATGCGCTATATTTAAATCAGAAGTAGGCAGTAACTGACTCTTCGAAAGGAGGGCAATATGTTGGAAGATACTCCGCCTGGCTTACATCGCAGTAAAATTTGTGTAGGTGAGGATCGGCTGTAACAGAAGCCGCAAATATCCCGTAAAAAGGGAAGAGTTAATGTTTAAAAAAGGCCCGCCGAATCCGGCGGGCCTTTCGTTTTGCGTTATTTCTGCGAGAGTCTGTGCACGCATTCTACCATGTGAATGGCATTTTCCGGCGGCACGGTGGGGAGGATGCCGTGGCCGAGGTTGAAAATATGGCCTGGACGACCGGCATTCTCATCAAGAACCCGCTTGACCTCTTTCTCGATGACATCCTTTGGAGCATAAAGCACGGTCGGATCAAGGTTCCCTTGAACAGCCATATTCGGCCCCAGGATATCGCGCGCCTTGCCGAGATCGATATGCCAGTCAAGCCCCATCACATTGCCGCCTGCCTTCTGCACTAAATCAAGCATGGTGCCGGCACCTTTGACAAAGTGTATTACCGGAATCCCGGTGCGGTTCAGACCATTGATCAGCTTTGTGGTGTAGGGAAGCACGTACTTCTCGTAATCCGAAGGAGAAAGCACCCCGCCCCAAGTGTCGAAGATCTGGATCGCCTGGGCACCAGCCTTGATCTGGGCATTCAGGTACTCCATATCCATCATGGTGACCTTCTCCATCAGTGCGGCATAGACGTCCGGAGCAGCATACATCATTCGTTTTATGGTGGCCCAGTCCTTGGATCCTTTACCCTCAACCATATAGCAGGCAAGGGTGAACGGCGCGCCACCAAAGCCGATCAGAGGAACTTTGCGCTCCAGTTCACGGCGCAGGATGCGGATTGCCTCCAGCACATAAGGGACATCGGCTTCGGGATCTGGTATCCGAAGCGCTTCCACGTCAGCCATGGTGCGGATTGGGTGCTCGAAAACCGGTCCTGGGACAAAATCCAGCTTCATACCCATCGGCTCTACCGGTGTCAGGATGTCGGAAAAGAGAATCGCCGCATCAACGCCAAGGATGTCAACCGGTTGAATGGTTACCTCCGCAGCCAATTCCGGCGTCTTACACAGTTCAAGAAAGGTACATTTGGAGCGAACCCGCATGTAGTCCGGGAGATAACGGCCTGCCTGGCGCATCAGCCATACCGGGGTCCGGTCAACCGGCTTACCCCAGCAGGCATCGAGAAAACGTGTATTCATGAAATTTCCTCCTCAGGATTAATTGTTGGGATTGGATCTTAAAAACCTGGAACGCGATGTTTCCGTCAGGTTGGTGCACCCACAGAAGCTCCCGCGGAGGCGTAGCAGAGCTACGCCGCACAAGAGGAGATTCGAGGACGGCGCCAAGATGGCGGAAAGAGTGCGTTCCTTACGCCTTCTTCTGAAGGCGTATAGGGACGTAGTTACAGAATGGCTCTTCGGCCATGTAATCACCGTAGACCGCATCGGCCCTGGCGCGGCAACCGCCGCAAACATTGATATACTCGCACTCGCCGCACTTACCCTTATAAGCTTTGAAGTTGCGAAGATCTTTGAATATTTCGGAATTTTCCCAGATCTCCTTGAATGGCGTGGTTTTAACATTACCGGCAGTGCGGTGGAAGTATGAACAAGGTTTGACATTGCCGAAACAATCAATCAAGCAAATGGTCTGGGCGGCAATACACCCCTTGCCCCCTCCGGTCGAGAAGGTGAGGGAGCGTCGCTCAAATTTGACCCCTTCGGCCTTGGCTTTCTGCGGAACGATCCGGTAATAATGAGGGGCGCAGGTTGGGCGCATCAGGATGTCTTCTTCAAGTTTTTCCTGCTGGTAGTGCCAGTCGAGGATCTCCTCGTAATCTTCCTTGGATATCAACTCGCTCATGATCTCTTCGCCGCGACCAGTGGGCACAATCATGAACATGTACCAGGCCGTCGCCCCCAGAGACTTGGCCACCTTGAAGGTATTTGCGATATCATGCTGATTGCGCTTGGTGAAAGATGAGTTGATCAGGAATTTCTGGCCATGCCGGCGAAAATGTTCGGCAGCATTGACCACTCCCTGAAACGCTCCTTCACATGACCGGAAGTCGTCATGCACAGCTGCTGTTGAACCGTCCAACGACAGCGAGACCATCTTGATCTCAGCCTTTTTCATTTTTTCGCAGACATCATCGTTTACCAAGGCGCCGTTGGTGGCCATACACATACGCAGGCCGAGTGATGTGCCATATTCGGCAAGTTCAAAAATATCCGGCCTCAGCAGCGGCTCGCCGCCGGAAAGCACCACCACCGGTTTGGAAAAGTCGGCAATATCCTTAAGGAGCTTCTTTCCTTCGTCAGTCGTGAAATCACCTTCCGACGAGGTCATATCAGATGAGCAGCGGCAGTGGACGCACTTGAGGTTGCATTTTTGCGTGGTTTCCCAGGCAACCCATTTCGGAATAAATTCTTCGGCCATCGATTTCTCCGCAATTAATGTAATCTTGAAACTTTACTATGAATGTGGCTAGAAACACAAGCAATTAACAGTATTCAGCCATGGACATCACTCAATCTGCCGGGAACAGTATCGAAAACATGCTCCCGGTTCCAGTGGGCCCCTCAGATACCCAGACGTAGCCATTATGTGCGTCCATAATCCCTTTGACAATGGAAAGTCCCAACCCTGACCCCTTGGACATGAACTCTGTCTTGCCGGAGGAATGATAAGCAATATCGCCGACGCCATAGAACTTTTCAAAGACCCGTAGCCGCTCTTCCTCAGGTATTCCGATGCCGTTGTCGCAGAAATCAACGCGACAAAACTGGTCAACATTAGCCAACCCTTTGGGGAAAGCGGGATAAAACTCTTTAATATGGGCATGTTCCTCAAGGACATCACCTCGTTGAACATACCGGCAGATGATTATTACCTCTCCCCTGTCAGGAGTAAATTTAATGGCGTTTTCCAGCAGGTTACGCATCACCAGCCGGGCAAAGCCCTCGTCTACCGGGGCAGGCCGCTCGTCTCCCATAATCTGGACATTTATATTCCTCCGTGAAAGGGGGAGGGCAAATCCGTCAAAAACCTCTCTGGCAATGGCAACAAGATTATATGGCCGTTTCTGCAAAACTATCCCTTTTGCCTCGATTCGGGATATGGAAAGCAGATCTTCGACAAGATTCTTAAGCTGGACAACGCTCTCATGCACTGAGGCGAAAATCTCCCCCTGTTCTCCCGTGAGTTGGATACCACTGTATTTCAGAAGAAACTCCACTCCTCCGAGTATCGAGGTAATCGGGGTTTTCAGTTCGTGGGATGCCATGCCGATAAAGCTGTTCTTTGCTCTGTTCAAGCGGTCCAATTCTATATTGGCAAGCTTTACCTCATGAAGATTCTCCCGCAGCGCTCTTCTGCTCCGCTGAAGTTCAGCCGCCTTTTCTTTCATCCGCTCATAAAGCTGATGATTTTCAATTAAAACAGCTAGTTGGCTGCCAATTGAGGTAAGAAGAAACACTTCCCGGTCCGTAAAACTCTTCTCCGACTTGTGGGCCACCATGAGTACCCCAACGACTTCGGACCCAATTTTCAGAGGAACGGCGCACCAGGCATGAATACCGATGTTTTTTGCCGCTTCAATAACCTCATGCGGCATCTCCTTGCTGGCCAGCGCCCTTGCCTTATATGGTTTGCCTGCCAGCACCTCACCGACCCAGGGGGCATAGTTAAGCAGCTTTTTGACAGCAGGTTCGAAATCCTCAGAAAACCCGAGAGAGGCCTTGAGCTTAAGTCCTCCCTTTTCCAGAAGATGGATGCTGGAGAAGTCGATCCTGAGCATGTTATGGATCTGAAACAACAAGTCGTTCAGGATCTCTTTGGAGTCACGTTCCGAATTCAGTCGAAAAGCCACGGCATAAAGGGTTAGGAGTTCACGGTCGCTGACCCTTTTTTCCTCTTCCATCCGTTTGCGCCGGCTGACATCTTTGACAATGTGCACCAATCCTTGTCGGGCGGTTTCAGTAGTATCCGCGCTTACCATCGGACAGCTGGTGACCGTGAACCAGCCACTAAGCGAAGGAAACATGATGTCTTCCATGCCGGTCTGCAAACGGCTGGACGAATTAAACACGTCATCCTCGCAACCCTGCTCACCATAAAACAGGCTGCTTATCTGCCTCCCGATCAAGTCCGGGTAATCAGCCTGAAAATATTCGATAACCCTTCTGTTGCACCGCGTTATTAAGCCGGCATGGTCCGTCACCAGGATCAGATCAGACACGGCGTCAAAAACAGCCTCCCATTCAACTTTTCCCATGAGGATTGCCTGCTCGGCCTTATGGCGCCTGCGCCGTTCTTCAGCTTCCCTAAGGGCCCTTTCAATGGCAGGAACTAGACGGGAGAGGTTGTCCTTCATCAGATAATCGGTGGCCCCGGCCTTCATGGCAGCTACGGCCTGATCTTCGCCGATTTTGCCGGAGACAATCAGAAATGGCAGGTCCAACCCGCTTTCCTTCAGTAAGGCCAACGCCTCGTTAGCGCTGAAACCGGGCATCCTGAAGTCAGAGATAATAATATTCCAGGAGCCTCCAGCCAAGGCAGCCCGCAAGGACTCTTCCGTCTGTACGCGATAGTGACTAATCGTATATCCTGCTTTTGTGAGGTGGTGAAGAAGCAGCATCATATCTTCTTCAGAATCCTCGACAAACAGAATTTCCAGTTCCTGGGACATCTACTCCCCCTCAATCAATCCCGTTATGCTGCCGGAATAAGTATTCCGAAAGTGCTGCCGCGCCCTTCCTCGCTCTCGACCCAGATGTACCCGTGGTGTGCATCCATGACCTTGCGGCAGAAGGCAAGCCCGAGTCCGGTGCCCCGCGTCTTGCCTTTTCGCCTGTTTTGCGCCTGGGCAAAGCGATCAAAGATACTGGTGAGGGCATCCGCGGGAATGCCTACGCCGCTATCCTCTACAGTTATCATCAGAAAGCATCCCCCGTCAGGGAGTTCATCTTCCCGGTAAAGCCCTTGTGCAACCCTGCTAAGGAGCTCCACAGGGGCAGCAATCATTTTGCTTCTTATGGCAATTGTCCCCCCTTCAAGGGTAAATTTGAAGGCATTCGAGAGGATGTTCGCCAGCAAACGCATCATTGTTGTCCGGTCAAACAGGACCGGTGACAGCTCTCCGGAAATTTCCAGCTTTAGTGATATCTGTGACCGTGCCGCAATCGGCTCATATCTGTTAAGGACTTTGTGGAGCAAGTTGGTCGGGTCGTCCGCTTTGATGGCCATTTTCATCTTCCCGGCTTCGAACTTATGGACATCCAGTAATGTGTCAATCATCTCCGTCATTTCAGAACAGCTGTCAACCGCAGACTCAAGAAACTCCTGTTGGTCCCTGGTAACCGGTCCCAGACGACCTTCACGCACCAGGTCGATCGAGCCGACAATTGATGTTATCGGAGACTTGAGGTCATGGGAAAGCATGCTGACATAATCCTCTTTTTCCTGTTCCAATGCTTTGAGGGCTGAGATATCACGGATTATCTCCACGCTCCCGAGGAGCTCGCCATTCTTATCTTTAAGCGGGGCAGCACTGGAAAGGACGTTAATCACCCTATCCTTGAGGCTGACATTATAGGTCACGTCGTGGCAAGGCTCTGCTGTTTTCAAGGCCACCATTGCCGGTAACTGCTCAGGGCGGATATCAGTTGCCAGCAGCTCCGGCAAAGTCCGCCCGGTCAGCTCACTCCGCGACAGGCCTAATTCCTGTTCGGCCTTATGGTTCACCATCATCACCCGCCCCTCCGCATTCACGGCAATGAGAAGGTCGGTCATCCCTTCCAGGATGGCGGCCACCTTTTGCTGCTCCCGGGCAAGCTCTTCCTGCAACTTTCGATTCTCGATACAAGACTTATTAAAAGCTATTGCCCGAGCCACTTTTTTTACGGCATCGTCGCTGGAAAACGGCTTTGCGATGTAGTCCGAAGCCCCTTTTTTCATGGCGTCCACCGCGATAGCTTCGTTGCCGTGTGCAGTCATCATGACTACGGCCACATCGGGGAACTCCGTGCGGGCCCTCTCAAGAACCTGGATGCCATTCAGTCTGGGCATTTTTATATCTAACAGCATCAGGTCAAAATGCTCTCGTGCCAGGCATTCCAAGGCTTCAATCCCGTCATGAGCCCGCACCGACGTGTATCCCGCATCTTCCAGCTGTAGCTTGAGAATCAGGCTGATATCTGCCTCATCGTCAACTACGAGTATCTTGTCACCCTTCATGATAACCCTCACAAACCGGTATGGTGAAGGAGAAGCAATTTCCCCCTGTTGCCCCGGTCTCATAGAATATCTTGCCATGATGCCGTTCCACGATCTCCTTGCAGATGGCGAGTCCCAAGCCGGTACCCCCACGTGAACCCATATCATCCCGCTCAAGCTGCTGAAACTTCCTGAACAACTTTTCCCGATCGGACCATTGGATCTGCGCACCACCGTCGATCACCGAAAGCACAACAAAACTACCGGATATCGCGGCATTCACCAAAACAACCTTGTGCTCCGGTGAAAACTTGACGGCATTAGAAAGCAGGTTACTCAATACCTGCGCAAGCCTTTCGTAGTCACCAAAAATACGGGGCAGGTCTATGGGAGCGTTGTTTATGACCGTAATCCCCCGTCCTATGGCAAAACCCTTGATCTCATCAATTGCCGAGTTGATCAATTCCGTTACCGACAGCGGCTTGTAAACAAATTCACATTTCCCTGCTTCGATCTTTGAGATGTCGAGAATGTCAGTTATCAGACGGATCAGGCGGTCAGTGTTGCGCTGGCATACCGTCATCAACTCTCTCTCGGTGGATGTCAGCCACTTGCTCTTGTTCATGATGAACTGCAGCGCCCCTTTGATTGAGGTCAGAGGAGTTTTGAGTTCATGGGAGACTGTCGAAATGAAATCGGCCTTCATCCGGTCCACCTCTTCTTCCGGAGTAACCTCTCTTATGGACAGGATCAGGCCGGCAATGCTGTCATCGCTGTCGACCAGTTGCGCTACCGAAACCCTGAGCCTTCTGTTTTTGACATCAAGCAGTGTTTCCAGCTGCGGAAGACCAGGTTCTCTGGAGATTGCTCCGGCAGTAATCCTCTCCAACTGCACGAAACCTTCAATTGTGGTCAACTCGGAAAGTGTCCGCCCAAGCACTCGGTGGGGCACGGTATCAAAAAACTTCTGGGCCGCAGGATTGAACTGAATGACCCGGTTTTCTCGGTCTGTGGCAACCATCCCTTCAACCATGCAGGTAAGAATTGTTTCCAGCATACCCATTTCAAGCTGCAGTCTTTTGGTCCTCTCTGCGACCTTTTTTTCCAGCAAGCCGTTCAGCTGCTGTAATGCCTCAGTTTTTGCGACGATTGTTGCATCCCGCTCTGCAAGAGCCTTGGCCATGCTGTTAAACGAGCGTGACAGCTGACCGACCTCATCTCCGGAGTCAACTTCAACCTGCTGATTAAGGTCTCCGGCTTCGATCATACAGACCCCTTTTGCCAGGCACCTTAGGGGCTCTGCCAATCTCCGCGAGACAAAAAAAGCGATCCCGAATGACAGGATTATGGCAAGCACAGCCGACGCCAGGATATTGCGGGTGCTTTCATCTTTTATATTCCGGTAGGAAGCCATATCCACAGCCACTGACAGAGAACCTACGAGCACGCCCTTACCGTTCAGGATCGGCAAGAAGGAGGTTCTATGCGGCGACCCTTCGATATTTACCTCTCCTGCATATGATTGGCCTGCTGCCAGTTGGTCCAATCCCTGCTGGCTGATATTAAACAGATAACCTTCTACATGACGGTTACTGACAATGCTCGTTCCGTTCTGGGTCACGGTTACATGTTTTGCGTCCCCGAACAGATTTCTTAAATGAAGTGACAGGGAGGTATCCCCATTAAGAATGTCTCCGGCTATCACTGCGCCGATAACTTCACCTTGACTCCCCAGAATAGGGACGATCACCGTTATGACCATGGCAGAATCGCTGTTTTTGCCTAGACTCATGTAGAGACGTGAGGGGGGCATTTCTCTGGCAAGCAGTTCCCGTGACATGATTTCGGTCGTTATTAAGGGGCGCTTTTCCTTGAAAACCTTTTTGACAAGATCAGGCATTCCGTATTCGCCCCCCTCGGTCTGGGCATAGCGGCGAAGAAATACATGCTGGTCGGAGTCGATAATTGTCAGAAAATCAATGAATGGAAGGTTGGCGTGCCACCGTCGGAGGGCATCGGACAGCCAGGGCCGGTCTTGGGCAACAAAGCGTTGCTTTACCGGCAGTGCTGAAACCGGTTGCAGAAGAGCGTCCCTGGTTGTTTCGGCACGGGCATAGAACTGATGTTGCAGATAACGGAGAGTCTCGGCGATTTCCGAGTCAATTTGCTTGGAAATAAAGGCATCTACACTGATGATGGTCGTAAAAAGAAGAATGGAGAATGAAATCACCAGAAGGAGAATAATCGAGAGCAGCAGCTTGGTGCGAATCCCCATGCATTGTCCCATGCCGGCCAATTACACGGCTTGGATCTCCTGGTGGGATGCCGGCCGGTATTATGGCTCCTTGTTGATTAGATTCCTTCTGCCTTCAGGTTGCGGGTCATCAGTTCAACAACTGCAGAGCGGGCAGGCTTATCTTCGTAAAGCACCTTATACACCTGTTCGGTAATCGGCATATCAATAGTGTGACGCTGTGCCAGTGCCCAGGCTGATTCTGCGGTTTTCACCCCTTCGGCAACCATGTGCATTTCGCCCAGAATTTCAGAGAGGCGACGACCTCTGCCAAGCTTCATCCCAACTGAACGGTTGCGGGAGAGCTCCCCGGTGCAGGTAAGCACAAGGTCTCCCATGCCGGCCAGGCCGGAAAAGGTCTCAGGTTTGGCTCCCAGGGCAAGACCAAGGCGGCTTATTTCCGCCAGCCCCCTGGTTATCAACGCTGCACGGGTGTTGCAGCCAAAACCTAGGCCATCCGAGATCCCGGCGGCAATTGCAATAACATTTTTCAAAGCCCCTCCCAACTCAGCACCAATGACGTCATTGTTGGTATAGACCCTGAAATAACCGCAGGTGAACACCTCCTGCACAAAGCGCGCAGCTTCCTCATCTGCAGAAGCAGCAACAACAGCAGTCGGCATCTCCTGGGCAACCTCCCGGGCGAAGCTGGGACCGGAGAGCACGGTAAATCTTTTGAAAAGCTGGGCCGGAAGGAGCTCCTCAAAGAGTTGCGAAACCGCCATCAGGGTGCCGACTTCGATCCCTTTGGAGGCACTGGCAACAACAGTAGCCGGCGAAATTTCAGCGACAACCTGCTGCAGGACGCTACGCATTGACTGAGATGGCACGACGAAGAGGAGAAAATCCTTATCTCTGACTGCCGCAGCAAGGTCATTGGTAAACTGCAGTCCTGACGACAGGGTAATCCCGGGCAGAAACAGCCCATTAATCCTGGTTGCCTTCATTTCTGCAACCAGCTCCGCTTCGTACGCCCAGAGAGTAACCGTGTGCCCCTTTTTCGCCAGCAGATCAGCAAGGGTTGTCCCCCAGCTTCCCGCTCCTATCACACCGATACTGCTATTCATATCTCACTCCGTAAAGCGATTTCAGGAAACGAGGAGTTTTTCGTTCTGGCAAGGAAATCAAGGAGAAGCGCGGAGGCGTACTGGTCAGTACGCCGTACAAGCGACTCCGCGGATTGACACCGCCAGGGCGGAAAAGAACCGTTTACCAGACTAGTCGAGCCATTCGTCATCATCCGCTTCATGCGGATGCTCTCTCAGGTCATAGCCTTCATCTAAAGCCACACGAGCCGCATCCATGCTTTCCAGCGCCAGTTGCCGAATAAACGGATGCAAATGATACGGCATGGCAAAGCTGCCCAGGCTCATGGCCGAGGCAAGCGTAGTTTCCACAAGCGATCGCTCCCTGCCGGTCTTGAGCAGGAGATCCGCAGTGAGCAGCAAACGGTTTCTGATCTGATCAACAATCGGGGCAATGAGATCGCGGCAATAGCGATCGAGTATGGCATCAAGCCCCTTTGCCAGTGACTTGCCATCACCTTTTTTTTCAAGCGCTATCCACTCTTCGGCAAAGTCATAGACCCGACAAGTGGCCATGTACCAGCCGGCAAAGCAATCGTCCTCAAAAAGCCTGGCTCCGTCCATAAGCAACTTGGTGGAATGGGCCAAGGCATTCAGATCAAACTCGGTGAAATCCGGCAGATACGGAGTGGGGATCAGCTCTTCACCCTTGAAAATCCCCTTTAGGACGTAATATTCTGGCGGTAATTGGAACAGAGTATCCCGGTTCCGGAATAAGGCATCGCGGAGCAGCTGCAAGGCATAACTGATATCCACCCTGACCAGACCATCCTCGATAACCCGATCCCTGCTGATATTGTCAAATTCCGTTACCGAGATCGAGCTTGAGCCCCAGGCAGCCCTGACCCCGGTGGTCTCATGCAGATGCAGGCATATGAACGAGAGCATTCCCGGCCCGCCCCAACGGGCAAACCAGAGGGTTCGGTATCCTGCCCCGTCCAGCGGACTTGCCCATGACACGTGAAACTGACTGGCCGAGAGCTGAAGATCCGAAGTTGAGGGGGTTATGTCCAAAAAAGCCAAGCGCCGCAAACTCCTCAGGCAAAGGTCAGCCAGAGGTTGTTCTTTTGCAGCAGCACACCGGGCCAGCACATCTGCTGCAGCACTGTCGCGAATCTTCCCCAGTGTCGTCACGATTTCCTTGAGTAGTTCAGGCGAATCAAGCCCGAGCATGATCTCAAGAAGCTGCAACACTCTGGGGTCCGCGATCTGAGCCATTTCTTGAATTATGGCAGTCTGCATCTCCTGAGGATATTGGAGAAAGTCCTCCATGAACTCAATCAGCCCCTCCTCACCCCGGTCGAGCATCCGGGGTAGGGTTTCGGCAAGGGGACCACCCAGATCGTCCAGCATATTGGCAAAGGGCGGGGTGGTAATATCCACGCCATAATCCTGCAACGCTCCAAGCAGCGCTGATTTGGCGGAACTGTCCAGATCGGTTCTGCGGAGCGCAACCTGTATCAGCTGGTCAAGCCATGGCTCCTCATCAAAGAAATCCAGCAAGTAAGCGAATCTGGAGATCAGCTCTCCGTCCGTCTCTTGCCACAGCCGCTTGAGCAGGGGAGTAAGGGCTCTTTTCCCAGCCAGTTTCAGTGAGCGACCGATGGTATCGATCTCATCGAAAGACACATCTTCCCGTTCAACCTGCTTCAACAGGCGAATGATGTCGTGCCGCTCCTTGAGACTGTTATCAAGAGTTCTGTGCCGTTCCATAGTCACAATGTCGAGTCCTAATCTTCTTCCACAACCTCTGGAGTGTCAATCTCCGCAAACTCTTCATCGTCGCCAGCAAGATCTTCACTGTCGTCCTTTTCGGCAAGTTTGGCAACAGCAACGATCCGCTCTTCTGCTTCGGTGACCATTAGCCGGACACCCTGGGTGTTGCGGCCGATTACCGAGAAGCCGGCAACCGGCATCCTGATGATCTTGCCCTGATCAGTGATCAGCATCAGGTCATTTTCGTCGGTTACCTGTTTGATGTCAACGACGCAGCCATTACGCTCCGTGGTTTTGATGGTGATAATCCCTTTACCGCTCCTGGACTGGAGCCGGTACTCGCTCAGTTCAGTGCGTTTTCCATAGCCGTGCTCTGTTACCGTGAACAGCGATGATCCGACAAAGCTGTCGTTTAGGATTTCCATACCGATAACCATATCGTCGTCTTCCAGCGTCATGCCGCGCACGCCGCGCGATACGCGCCCCATCGGTCTGGCATCCGCCTCTTTGAAGCGGATCGATTTGCCGTTCTTTGATGCCAGCAACACGTCCTGTTTGCCGTCGGTTATGGCAACGGAAATCAGCTTGTCCCCTTCATCCAGGTTAACGGCAATAATCCCGCCCGAGCGGATATTGGAATATTCACGCAGCGGACTTTTCTTGACCACGCCCTGGCGGGTTGCCATCATCAGGAAGCGATCTTCGCTGAACTCTTTTACTGAAAGAATCGCTGAAATCTTTTCGCCCTGATTGAGGTTGAGCAGGTTTACGATGGCCTTGCCTCTGGTGGCGCGCCCGCCCTCCGGTATTTCATAAACCTTCATCCAGTAGCACCTGCCAGCATCGGTGAAAAACATCAGGTGATCCTTGGACGAGGCGATGAACAGATGCTCGACAAAATCCTCATCTTTGGTTTTCATCCCTGTTTTACCCTTGCCACCTCGGCGTTGCGCCCGGTACAAGGTTACCGCATTGCGCTTGATGTAACCGGTATGGCTGACCGTAACCACCATGTCTTCCTCGACAATGGTGTCCTCCAGCGATATTTCAGCGGTCTGGTCAATGATCTCGGTCCGCCGCTCATCGCCGAATTTCTCCTTCAACTCTACCAGCTCGGCAACGATGATCTTGAGGATCTCCGCTTCAGAAGCAAGAATTTCTTTGAGTCTGGAGATATAACGAAGGATCTCCTCATATTCGCTGATAATCTTGTCCCGCTCAAGGCCGGTGAGCCGTTGCAGACGCATCTCAAGAATCGCCTGGGCCTGCAGTTCGGAGAGCCTTACACTCTGGTACCCTGCAGGTACCGGCAGATCGAGCCTTTTCAAAAATTCAGGGTCGGCGAACTTGCCATCCATAAGCCCCTGTTTCGCTTCCGGCGGGGTAGGGGAGGAGCGAATCAATTCTATCACCGCATCGAGCCAATCAAGGGCAATCTTCAGACCTTCGAGGATATGAGCCCTGGCCTCGGCCTTTTTCAGATCGAATATGGTGCGGCGAGTAACGATCTCCCGCCTGTGGTCTATAAAGTAATCGATCATCTCGCGCAACGACAGCACCCGGGGGCGGCCGTTGACAATGGCAAGCATGATGATGCCGAAGGACGACTGCATCTGGGTCTGTTTGTAGAGGTGGTTGAGAATGATCTGCGGCTCTTCATCCCTTTTCAGCTCGATGACGATTCGCATTCCCTCGCGGTCAGACTCGTCCCGTAAGTCGGAGATACCTTCCAGCTTCTTCTCTTTCACCAGTTCGGCGATTTTTTCGACAAGTCTCGCCTTGTTCACCTGATAAGGGATCTCGGTAACAACGATCGACTGGCGCTCCGACTTCTTCTGGGTTTCAACTACAGCTCTGGCCCGCATCTGCACAATGCCCCGACCATTGCGATATGCCGAGCGGATCCCTTCGCGACCGTAGATGAATCCGCCGGTGGGGAAATCGGGGCCGGGTATCAGGCAGAGCAGCTCTTCGTAACCGATTTCAGGATTATCAATAACCGCGATGATGCCGTTGATAACCTCGGTAAGGTTATGGGGCGGGATGTTGGTCGCCATACCGACAGCAATACCGGCGGAACCATTGACCAGGAGGTTGGGAAACTTTGAGGGAAGAACCAGTGGCTCCTGTAACGAGTCATCGTAGTTAGGGCCGGTATCAACCGTTTCCTTGTCCAGGTCGGCAAGGAGTTCATGGGCAAGCTGATCCATGCGAATCTCGGTATAACGCATGGCCGCCGGTGAGTCCCCGTCCACCGAACCGAAGTTGCCCTGACCGTCCACCAATGGGTAGCGCAAAGAGAAGTCCTGGGCCATCCTGACAATGGTGTCGTATACCGCCGTGTCACCATGGGGGTGATACTTACCGATGACATCACCGACGACACGGGCCGACTTCTTGTATGGCTTGTTCCAGTCGTTGCTCATGTCGTACATGGCAAAGAGGCAACGCCGGTGAACCGGCTTCAGGCCGTCGCGCACATCGGGAAGCGCCCGGCCGATGATGACCGACATGGCGTAGTCCATGTAGGACCGCTTCATTTCATCTTCAATGTTGACTGCAATCTTGTTGCTGTTCTGATCTATCATTACAACCTCTTAAATTGACTGGCTGCCGGTTTCGGACCGGTTTCAAGGGAGCAGTGCGAAATCCCGTGAATAGCGGTCCTGTCCCTTAGGCCTGAATTTTAGATATCGAGATTAGACACGTTCAAGGCATTTTTCTCAATGAATTCACGACGCGGCTCAACCTGATCGCCCATAAGCACGGTGAAGATTTCCTCCGCCTCAATGACATCCTCAATCTTTACCTGCAGCAGCACCCGGTTCTCGGGGTTCATGGTGGTTTCCCACAGCTGCTCCGGGTTCATTTCACCCAAGCCTTTATAACGCTGAATATAGAGGCCTTTTTTTGCTGTTTCCATGAAAAATCCCAGCAGTTGATCATGGTTTTCAGTATCCAGTAAGTTTTTGTTGTCATTGCTGACTACGGCAATGCCATCTCCCAGAAGATCCTTAACCTTGCCCTGGTTCTCTACCAGCAGTTCATACTCGTACGAACTTAGGAGCTCCACCGTGTGCGCATCTATCGCCGTTCTGACATTGCCTAGCTTGCAGATTATCCGGCCTTCGGTGTTCACATAATCAAATTCTTCGGTAGCTGCCTTGATTTTTTCCAGCGACGGCAGCAGATCATCAAGTTCCTCGCCACCCTTGACACCATGCTCCAGCAACAAACGCAGCAGTTCTTCGTTGATCC
This sequence comes from Geoanaerobacter pelophilus, assembly GCF_018476885.1. Lineage (NCBI taxonomy): Bacteria > Pseudomonadati > Thermodesulfobacteriota > Desulfuromonadia > Geobacterales > Geobacteraceae > Geoanaerobacter > Geoanaerobacter pelophilus. The sequence goes on along the minus strand of NZ_JAHCVJ010000004.1, from coordinate 391,416 downwards.
CCTTGCGCACCACCTTGTCGAACAGGTTTTTCCGTTCGATCAGTTGCTTGAGAATCGGGATGATCTGTTTCCCGCGGTAGGTCTTGTCCAGGCCTTCCAGGGTCAGAACCATTTCGTCGGTGCCTTCTTCCAGCAAATAGTTTTGCAAGGCAGCTTCATTGCGCAGGTACTGCTCTTTTTTGCCTCGCTTTATCTTGTAGAGCGGTGGTTGCGCAATATAGAGGTGGCCACGTTCAACTAATTCCACCATCTGGCGGAAAAAGAAGGTCAGCAGGAGCGTCAGGATGTGCGAGCCGTCAACGTCGGCATCAGTCATGACAATAATGCGGTGGTAACGGAGCTTGGCGATATCAAAATCTTCTTTGCCAATGCTGGTGCCCAGCGCCGATATGAGGGTGCGGATCTCTTGCGAGGAGAGCATCTTGTCAAAACGTGCCTTCTCTACGTTCAAGATCTTACCTTTAAGCGGCAGTATCGCCTGATACTTCCGATCCCGCCCCTGCTTGGCAGACCCGCCTGCAGAATCACCCTCGACCAGGTAAAGCTCGCAGAGCGCCGGGTCCTTTTCCTGGCAGTCTGCCAGTTTGCCAGGCAGATTGCCGATCTCCAGAGCACCTTTTCTCCTGGTCAGATCACGCGCCTTACGTGCTGCTTCGCGGGCTCTCGCAGCTTCTATCGACTTGCCGATTACATCCTTGGCAACCTTTGGGTTCTCTTCGAGAAAAACCGCCAGCTTCTCGTTCATCAGGGTTTCCACATACCCTTTTACCTCTGAGTTGCCGAGCTTGGTCTTGGTCTGACCTTCGAACTGGGGCTGCGGGATTTTTACCGAGATAACCGCTGTGAGCCCTTCTCTCAGGTCTTCACCAGAGACGCTGACTTTCTCGTTCTTAAGGAGATTATTCGCCGCCGCGTACGTATTCATGGTCCGGGTGAGAGAGGCGCGAAACCCCACCAGATGAGTCCCACCCTCATGCGTATTGATATTGTTGGCAAAGGTGAACACTTTTTCGTCATAGGAATCGTTGTACTGAATCGAAACCTCGATCTCAACCCCGCCCTTTTCACCCTTGATATAGATCGGCTTGGGATGAAGCGGTGTTCTGTTACGATTGAGATACTCTACAAAGGAGTTTATGCCACCTTCGTAGAAAAACTCGTGGCTTTTATCAACCACCCGTTCATCAACTATCTTTATTTTCACCCCGGCATTAAGAAATGCCAGCTCGCGTAATCTTTGCGACAACACATCAAAGGAGAATTCCGTGGTTTCAAAGATCTCTTCATCCGGCGAAAATGTTATTTTCGTTCCGCGTTTTTTGGTCTCACCTGACATCTCCAAGGCATTTTGCGGTTCGCCGCGCCGGTATGACTGGCGGAAGATCTTGCCGTCTCTCCTGATTTCCAGTTCAAGCTTTCGCGACAGCGCGTTTACTACCGAGACGCCGACGCCATGGAGCCCGCCGGAAACCTTGTACGACGAGTTATCAAACTTCCCCCCGGCATGCAGGACCGTCAACACTACCTCGGCCGCCGACCGACCTGATTCATGCATATCTGTCGGAATACCCCGCCCATTGTCAACAACCGTCACCGAACCATCGACATGTATGGTAACGGCAACTTCATCGCAATAGCCTGCAAGGGCCTCATCGATAGAGTTATCTACGATTTCATAAACCAGATGATGGAGTCCCTGAGCAGAAGTGGAACCAATGTACATCGCAGGGCGCTTACGCACAGCTTCCAGACCTTCAAGCACCTTGATCTGATCTGCACCGTAATCGTTTGTGGTTTCCTCAGCCATATAATCTCCCCTTCAAATCTAATTAACGCAATTCATTCAAATATCGACGGTTCCCCGTTTCACGTGAAACAGCCGCATGCTGTTATTATTAAACATTTTCAAATTATCCATACTTGTCGTTGTAACAAATACCTGCATGTTCCTGTCTGCCAGAAACTGCAGCAAGTTCGATGTCCTTTGACTGTCGAGTTCGCTCGTCATGTCGTCAAGCAGCAGCACCGGCGACACAGATCGAGATTTCCTGAGAAGCTCAATCTCAGCCATCTTAAGCGCCAGGATAAAGCAGCGTTGCTGTCCTTGCGAACCAGAGGTCTTTAACGGCTTTCCATTCAAGGAAAAAAACACGTCGTCCCGATGTGGACCGATCAGCGTAGTGCGCTGTACAATCTCTTGTTCCTTAAGCTTATTCAGCGCCGTGGATATTATATTAACATTGTCTGTAAAATCGTCGGTGTAGCGAGAGTTACCGGAATGATATTCAATACCGGCTTCATCTGCGGTGCCGCTGATCTCTCTGAAAGTCTCCTTCAGATGCTTGTCAATCATACTCAGATAACTGATGCGACTAGTGACAATATGAGCCCCGGAAACTGCCAACTGTTCACTCCAAGGTTCTAACGAGCTGGTGTCACCGCTTTTGAGCAGAGAATTTCGTTGTTTGAGAATTCTCAGGTACTCATGATGCCTGGTAAGATAAATCATATCTCCGGCAAATATTGCTCGATCCAGATAACGCCTGCGCGATTCCGGAGCACCCCTGACCATTGTCAATTCTTCCGGCGCAAACAGTACCACCGTGAGAATGCCAAAAAAATCCGCTACTCTTACTACATTTTTCTGGTCAACTCTGACCTTTTTACTCGTTCGATCCAGAAGGAGAGCCACTTCACGTACCAGCCCCTCTTCGCAGGTAACCCCTTTAACCAATGAAAATTGTTTTTCCCAGTTTATCAGGTCGCAATTCTTTGCCATGCGGAACGATTTAAGTGTTCCAAGCAGGTAAATGGACTCAAGGATATTGGTTTTACCTTGGGCATTATCGCCACAGAAGATATTAAAACCATTGCCGAATTCAAAAGAAGCGGTTTCAAGATTTCGGAACGACTGTACTGAAAGCTTGTTAAGAATCATGGCGCTGCATCGCTAAAAAGGCCGCTCGGACTGAGAGGCCTCTTTGGTTCTCTATTGTCCAATCAGTAGCCGTCACAGTCTCATCGGCATGATAATAGCCTGAAACCCCTGATCAGACGATGGTTTTATAATTGCCGGAGTCATTTCACTTTTCATATGCAACTGAACAGAGTCATCTCCCAGTACGGAAAGTACATCGATGATGTACTTTGCATTGAAGCGAGTAACCATCGTATTGCCCGTATAAGTGATTTCAATTTCTTCCTTGGCTTCACCTACTTCGGGGTTACTGGAGGATATTTCGAGAACATCTGGATCAATATTAAATTTAACGCCTTTAAACTTCTCACTCGAAAGAATGGCTATTCTTTTCAGTGCCCGTAAGAATGGCTCTCTTTCAATGGTAACCAGAAGATCGTTATTTGCGGGTACTACCCTTGTGTAATCAGGGAATTCACCATCCACCAGCCTCATGACGACTATGGTATCACCTTTCTTGACAACAGCGCTGTTATCCATAAAAGTCATTTCTATATCGTCTGTAACATCCTCAGTTATCTTCTTTAGCTCTAAGATCCCTTTTTTAGGGAATATAGCGCCAGCGCTTAGTTCAGGACAGATCGATCCTGTCAATTCGCGCTCAACGATAGACAATCTGTGTCCGTCAGTCGCTACCATCCTTAACAGCTTTTTGTCTCCGTCTTCTACAGCTTTAACAAAAATTCCATTGAGATTGTATTTGGTTTCATCATGACATATTGCATAGGATGTCTTCTCAATCATGTCATTGAGCATACTGCCACTGATTTTGACTAAATTTTCATCGTGAATTCTTGGAAAATATGGAAACTCGTCAGGTGACAAACCAACTATGTTAAACTGAGCCTTTCCGCTCTTTAGTTCAACCCAGTCATTGTCTTTTGTTTTAAATGTTATCTCGTCTTCAGATAACTCTTTGATTATCTCATATATTTTCTTTGCCGATACCGTGATTTTTCCTTCGGCAATAACAGATGCAGAATGCGAAGTTTTTATGCCGACTTCCAAGTCAGTAGCAAGAATGTATATATTGTCGTTGACAGCTTCGATAAGAACATTTGACAGGATTGGCATGGTGTTCTTTTTTTCAACGATTCCCTGCACTCTTTGCAAGGCTCGTAAAAAAGGTTCCTTGAGAATTCTAAATTCCATGATCCCTCCTTATTATTATATTTAATAATAGATTATAGGCAGTAGTAATAGTAAGCCCTGTTGATAAGTTGATTGATCACTAAAAGCAGTGCTAGTTTAAGTAGTTAAATAAACATATATTACCGTACAACATTGGTGATAAGAAAACTGTTTCCACAGCTTGAATAATGTTTCAACAGATCATGCCGGTTTTCAACACCATGCCACAGTCAACTCAACAGGCTTCTCTTGATAAAGTCGATGGTATTTCGTATCTCATTATCTTGGGCAAATAATTTTTCAATCTTTTTTACCGAATGAATGACGGTTGAATGGTCTTTGCCACCGAATTTTTCGCCAATTTCAGGATAGGAAGCCTTGGTGAGCTCACGGCAGATGTAGATAGCGATCTGCCGCGGAACGACTAGTGTTTTTATTCTCTTGTCCGATTTAAGATCACTCACTTTGAGCTGAAAATGGTCGGCAACAGTCTTTTGTATGCTTTCTATGGAAATATCCTTGGATTTATCAACGATGATATCCTTGAGCACTTCACGGGCCATAGTAAGGGTAATTTTGCTATTGGTAAGACTTGAATAGGCGCCAAGGCGAACCAACATCCCCTCAAGCTCGCGCACATTGCTCGCTGAACTGGATGAAAGGAACAGGGCAACGTCGTCCGGTAGCATAATTCCGTCAAATTCGGCTTTCTTCTTGAGGATCGCGCTCTTGGTTTCTGTGTCCGGAGGCTGAATATCGGCTATGAGACCCCATTCAAAACGGGATCTGAGGCGTTCTTCAAGGTCAGGTATCTCTTTGGGAAACTTATCAGAAGTTAGTACAATTTGTTTATGAGATTCATAAAGCGAGTTAAAGGTATGGAAAAACTCTTCCTGTGTTGCCGGCTTGTTGGCCATGAACTGGATATCGTCAATGAGAAGAACGTCGGCCTTGCGAAACTTATTTCGAAATTCATCCATCTTCTTGTGACGCAAAGAGTTGATCATCTCGTTCATGAATTTTTCGGAAGTGTAGTAACAGATTCGGGCAGAACTGTTGCTGGCGAGGATCTGATTACCGATGGCTATGAGCAGATGGGTCTTGCCTAAACCAACACCGCCATAAATGAACAAAGGATTGTAATTGGTGGCCGGGTTGTTTGCCACGGCCTGCGATGCTGCGTAAGCAAACTGGTTACTGCTGCCGCATACAAATTTTTCAAAGGTGTATTTAGGATTCAGGAATGTCTGAAAATCAGCTTCCTTTTCCGATTTAGCCTTGTTTACATTGGAATCAATACCAGCCTCAGGTGCCGGAACCGGGGTTTCAGGGATAGGATCTCGTTTTTCCTGCAAGGCAAATTCAAGGGAATAACTGGTACTTGTCAATGCGGTCATCGCTTCCGAAATAATGCCGGAGTATTTTTCCTTGATGAATTCACGGGAAAAAGAATCGGGAACCTCCAAAATAAGATAATCACCCTGCACAGACTGAAACCTGATAGGCTTGATCCAAGCATTAAAGGTCTGCGGAGTCATGACCTTGGAGATATTAAATTGTACCTCTTGCCAGATTTTTTCCATGGAAGTCAACCGAGGCACCTGTATGTAAATGGCAGGGTGATGTTTAATAAACGAGATGGAAAGTGAAATGCCAAATATTGAAATCTAAGTAGTTGCAGGCACGTTTTACACAGGGTTATCAACAACCGGCCAACACCCCTTAAGTTTCTGCAACGGCATAATCTTTTTAGTGAATATTCCTATAGCAACACTACTTTTTTGGATTTTGAAGACTAGCAGAGGGAACCTTAATTTGCAAGGCTAATTTATTTAATAATTAGCGAATTTACGGTTGACTTATAAATGCATTAGCATGTATAAAACACATTTCCATTGTATGTATAAAAGTAACAACTAATTAAGGAGTAGGTAGATGAAAAGGACTTTTCAGCCAAGCAATACATCCAGAAAAAGAACTCATGGTTTTTTAGTTCGCATGGCGACCAAAAATGGTCGGTTAGTTATCAAGCGTCGCCGGGCAAAAGGCCGTAAAAGACTCTCTGTAACCATTGCTAGCAAGTAATTGACCAGGGAAGAGCCCCTTCATTCATTTAAGAAGAATGAACGGTTACTCCGTCGCGAAGAATTCCTTAGGGTCAGCAGGGAAGGGTGGAGAGTTGCCGGCCGGCATTTTATTGTCATAAGATTGCCTCGCTCCAACTCGCCAGCGAAAATAGGAATAACGGCCAGCCGTAAAGTTGGTGGGGCAGTAGTACGAAATCATATAAAGCGCCTTGTTCGGGAATGCTACAGATTGAACAAAAAATGGTTTCAATCTGCCGATTATTCCATTATTGCCCGTAGTAGTGCTGCCCACCTTGATTTGGGGGGTGTTTGCAATGACCTTGTGCGAACACTCCGGCAGTTTAAGGCAGAGCATGGTTAACAGGATCGTTATTTATATCATTACGTTGTATCAACGGTACCTGTCCCCCTTGAAGGTTCCCTCCTGCCGCTTTTATCCCAGCTGCTCCCAATATGCAGTAGAATCACTACGAAAACATGGTTTAGTACGTGGCGTCTGGCTCACAGTCAAGCGGCTCGTCAAATGTCATCCATTTCATCCTGGTGGTTTCGATCCAGTCAAATAATCAGCGAGGTATTTATGGAAAAGAGAGTCCTGATAGCCGTGCTTCTCTCAATTGCAGTAATGTACGGATTTTCGTTTCTGTTTCCGCAGCCACCGGTCCAGCCCGCCAAGACCTCGATCGTGCAGACTGCGTCGAGCAGTTCTCGTCAGGCGCAAACTGCAAAAGTGCCGTCAGGCAGCGGCCCTGTGCAGACAGCAGCAGTTCTCCCTACGCAGCAAGGCGAAGAAAAGGACGTTTCCGTCGAGACAGATCTCTATCGTGCCGTTTTCACCTCTAAGGGTGGCGCTTTAAAGAGGTTTGTCCTTAAGTCGTATCGGGAAACAGCTCTGCCAGGTTCAGCTGAGATCACTTTGGTCGATGGGGCAAACAGCACCTTAACGACTTCCGGCGAAGGTTTTTTGGTTGATCAAAATGCTCAATTCTCAACATCATCTCCAGCCTCAATACGACTGACTGGAGCAGAAAAAAAAGAGTTGGAATTTGTCTGGACTTCGGCTCAAGGGGTCGTACTTCGTAAAGTCTATTCCTTCACCGGCAATGATTACGGCATGCAGCTGGTTCAGCAGCTGTCAAGTGTCGGTGCTGCTCAGCTTGTCGGAACCCTTCGCCTTTCACTCCTAAATAAAGTAATTCCCGGAAACAAGGAGGGCAGGTATGAGGTATACGGACCTGTTACGCTTGCTGACAACAAAGCGGCAGCAGTACCGGTTGCTGATCTTGCCAAGGGTGCAAAGTCTTATGACAAACAGGTCACCTGGACCGGCTTTGCCGACAAGTATTTTCTTAACAGTGTAATTGCCAAGGACGCTTCCATTGCCTCAGTCAAGGTTTCCCAACTGAATCCTGCTTTAGTTGAAAGTGTCATCTCTTCCCCCAAGATTACTCTGGATCCCGGCCAGTCCGTAGCAACTGCCTATCGCATCTACTTTGGGCCAAAAGATCTGGATATTCTGAAGTCTCAAGGGAACAGGCTGGAAGAGTCTATAGATTTCGGCTGGTTTTCTGCCCTTGCCAAGCCGCTGCTACACACCATCAAGTTTTTCAAGAATTACGTGGGTAACTACGGGCTTGCCATTATTATCATAACCATAATACTGAAAATACTCTTCTACCCGCTCACTCATACCAGCTACAAATCGATGAAAGAGATGCAGAAGCTTCAGCCTAAAATGCAGGAGCTGAAGGACAAGTTCAAAAACGATAAAGATGCCATGAATCGCGCAGTAATGGAACTGTACAAGACCCACAAGGTTAACCCTCTTGGCGGCTGTTTGCCGATGCTTATCCAGATTCCGGTGTTTTTTGCCCTCTACAAAGGTCTCATGTTTTCCATTGAATTGCGGCACGCGCCATTCTATTTCTGGATCCAGGATCTGTCGGCAAAAGACCCGTATTATGTGACGCCCATTATCATGGGTGTGACCATGTTTATTCAGCAGAAAATGACCCCGACCAATATGGACCCGATGCAGGCGAAAATGATGTTGATGCTTCCGGTTGTGTTCACGTTCATGTTTCTCAATTTTCCGTCCGGACTGGTTCTTTACTGGTTGGTCAACAATATACTGACCATTGCGCAACAGTCCTATATCAACCGAACAGTAAAGTAAGCGTGGAAAGCGTATGTACGTAAGAGACACCATAGCCGCCATAAGCACCCCCGTGGGCGAGGGGGGCATCGGCATCGTCCGTATCAGCGGCGATGATGCAGTGCGAATTGGGTCTGTCATATTCAAACCTAAAAAGAACGGTGGCTTTCCCAGCCACCGTTTTTGTTATGGAGCGGTGACAAACCTCGACGGTGGGCTGGTTGATGAGGGTTTTGCTGTGCTCATGAAGGCGCCTCGTTCTTATACGAAAGAGGATGTGTTTGAGATTCATTGTCATGGCGGGATTCTAGTAACGAAAAAGGTACTGGAGCTTACCTTGGCATCAGGAGCGCGTCTCGCAGCACCAGGCGAATTCACCAAAAGGGCATTTCTCAATGGTAGAATCGACTTGTTGCAAGCTGAAGCAGTGATGGATGTCATCAGGAGCAAAACTGATTCTGCCTTGAGTCTGGCCGAGCATCAACGTGAAGGACTCTTGTCTAACCGCCTTTTTGAGGTCAGGGACTCTATCAAGCATGTGCTTGCCATGGTCGAGGCTTATATTGATTTTCCTGAAGAGGATATTGATCTGCCGGTTATGGACGAGATCACTTCCTCGGTTGGGAGCGCTAAAGACAGACTGTCAGCGCTGCTGGCAACATTTCGCGAGGGAAAAGTGATTCGCGATGGGGTCTCAGTGGCTATAGCAGGCAAGCCGAACGTCGGCAAGTCTAGCCTTCTTAATGCCTTGCTGCAGGAAGACCGTGCCATTGTTACTGAAATTCCCGGTACGACCAGAGACGTTATCGAGGAAGTCATTAACATCCAAGGCCTTCCTGTCAGATTACTCGATACTGCCGGGATCAGGGAGACTACCGATTTTGTCGAGCAGCTTGGCATAGACTTGGCGATGGACCGGATATCACGTGCCGACTTGGTGTTGTTTATGCTGGACAGCTCTAGGCCCATTGATCTGGACGATTTGCGTATCCATCAGGCCTTGTCCAGCAGAAAGCTCCTGTTGGTTCGTAACAAGAGCGATTTGCCGGATGCTCTTGATTTGCCGGAACTGTTTCATCAGTATCCATCGGTTATTATTTCGACAATTTCTGGTGAAGGGTTGGAGCAACTGCGCACGTCAATTCATGATTGTTTTATCTCCGGGAAAGTTGTTGATAGTAGGGAGTTTGTCGCTATTTCACAAGAACGGCATTTTGTAGCGCTCTCCAAGAGTCTAGCGGCGCTTATTAACGCTGGCGTTGTATTGGGCTCTTCCGTACAGCTGGAAATGCTCTCCGTTGATCTTCGGGAAGCCCTTGCCGCTATTGGCGAGGTTACCGGTGAAACGACTGCGGATGATGTGCTGGATCTTATCTTTTCAAGATTTTGTATTGGCAAGTAAGGGCATGTTTCACGTGAAACATGCCAGTAACGAGCTGTTCATGAGGGGGCGTAAGATGGATACTGTATCCCGAAATGTGGAACAGCTGAAACTTAACGAGGCATCCAACAATGATCGTATATGAAAACCGATACGACGTAATAGTCGTGGGTGGTGGACATGCCGGGTGCGAGGCAGCTCTTGCGTCGGCGCGTATGGGTTGCAAGACCCTGATGCTGACCATTAATCTTGATGCCATCGCCCTTATGTCATGTAATCCCGCTATCGGAGGGTTGGCAAAAGGGCATCTGGTGAAAGAGATCGATGCGCTGGGCGGCGAGATGGGCAAAAACATCGACGCAACCGGGATTCAGTTCAGGGTGCTCAATACCAGAAAAGGTCCGGCAGTCCGAGCCTCCAGGGCACAGGCAGACAAACAGCAATACCGGCTTAGGATGAAGTGGGTTCTGGAGGGGCAGGAGCGGCTTGACCTGAAACAGGGTGAGGTCACGGCACTTCATGTTGAAGACGGCCAGGTTATGGGGGTGGATACCAGGGGCGGGGTGCGCTTTCAGGGGGCCACGGTTATTCTGACAACCGGGACCTTCATGCGCGGTTTGATACATATTGGGCTGATCAATTATCCGGGTGGCAGGGCCGGCGACATTCCCTCTATCGGCCTGTCAGACCAGCTCCGTGATATCGGTTTTGCCGTGGGCCGCCTCAAAACTGGCACACCCGCGAGGCTTGACGGCCGTACCATCGATTTCAGCCAGCTTGAGGCGCAACCTGGCGATGATCCGCCGGCACCATTCTCCTTTTCTACTGATTGCATAACTCGTCCCCAGGTTCCTTGCTACATAGCCTACACCAATGCAAAAAGCCACGATATCATCCGCTCCGGTCTTGATCGCTCACCCCTGTACGCCGGAATTATCGAAGGTGTTGGCCCGCGTTACTGCCCCTCGATCGAGGATAAGGTAGTACGCTTTCCTGATCGTGACCGCCACCAGACATTTATTGAACCGGAGGGGGCGGATACCGTTGAGTATTACCCGTCTGGGCTTTCCACCTCTCTTCCTATAGATATCCAGTGGACTTTCTATCGTTCAATAAAGGGGCTGGAGAGTGTCGAGATCATGCGGCCGGCTTATGCGATTGAGTACGACTATGTGGACCCGATCCAGATCCATGCCTCATTGGAAACCAAACTGGTTCGTAATCTGTTTCATGCCGGGCAGATCAACGGCACTTCGGGTTATGAAGAGGCTGCCGGGCAGGGCCTTATGGCTGGGATCAACGCCGCTCTGAGGGTACAGGGGAAAGATCCGCTGGTTCTCGGGCGCAATGAGGCTTACATCGGCGTTATGATCGATGACCTCGTTACCTTGGGGACCAGAGAGCCATACCGGATGTTTACATCCAGAGCAGAATACCGGTTACTGCTGCGGGAGGACAACGCGGACATGCGTTTGCGCGAGACTGGTCACGCAATTGGCCTCGTGCCTGAGACAGAGTACCTGAGATTCTCAGAAAAACGCGGGCGTGTAGACGCTGAGCTTGAACGCATACATAGCGCTAAGATCCTGCCATCCACGGCAGATCCGGAATTCCTGGCGAAATATGAATTGTCGGGACTTCAGAATGCTGTTACCTACGAGCAATTGCTGCGTCGCCCTGATTTTTCATGGCGCGATCTGATGCCGCTCGATGCGACAGTCACTGAGTCGGATGCGCTTATCTGGGAACAGGTTGAAATCCAGGTCAAATACAAAGGGTACATTGATCGGCAACTGGATCAAGTGGCTCGTGCCAAGGGAGTCGAAGGAGCCAGAATTCCCGAAGAGTTTGACTACGTGGCACTCTCGGGACTGTCCACGGAAGTCAGGGAGAAGCTGCAAAAATTTCGTCCAGATACCCTGGGGCAGGCAACCCGGATCCCGGGAATAACGCCGGCAGCGATTGCCATACTATCGGTTGCCTTGAAGTCCAGGGGTAAGAAATGAACTTGGCAGAAAAAAGCCTGCTAGGTGATGGCGCCAGTCAGCTGGGAATTGCGCTTTCCGCAAGCGAAATAGAGTGCTTTGGGCGTTTGACCGAGGAACTGCTTCGCTGGAACTCGAAACTGAATCTTACCTCGCTAAAAGATATGCGCGAGATAATTATCAAGCATTATCTTGATTCACTGACTATCTACAATCTGCTGCCACAGGGTGCAATTGTGCTTGATATCGGCTCCGGTGCCGGGTTTCCGTCGATACCGCTCAAAATAGTGCGCAACGACCTGGACATACTTTCCGTTGATTCTGTGTTGAAGAAGATCAATTTTCAGAAGCAGATTGCCAGATTGCTTGGCTTCGAAAAATTCCGGCCGGTGCATGCAAGGCTCGAAGCTCTCGATGACGGCGAGAAGGGGCGGTTCGACTTTGCCGTTGCCCGGGCTGTTGCCGATATTACGGTTCTTGCTCGCTTGGCAAAACCGTTTCTCGCTGATCATGGAAAGCTGATTGCCATGAAGGGGAGCAGGTGGCGTGAAGAGATCGAGCTGTCTGCGAAAGAGCTTGATGGCTTGGGCCTGGTGGTGACGGAATCCAGAGAATTGCGTTTGCCGTTCTCCGGAGATGAGCGTGGAATAGTCCTGATCGGTAAAAAATAGCCTACCCGTTCCGAAATCGACCTACATTTGACTGAGCGCCCCCAAGAGCGGATTTGCAGGGTTTGCCCTGGGCCGGCCAGTAAACTGCGGCCAAAAGGCAAATTTGAAGGCCGAAAAATTGCACAACAAATGCGCACTTTTCGCGATGCTGAACTTTGGTTACTAATGGTCATTTGTTGAAGCTTAAAATTTAAGCAGTCTAAAGCCCTGCGAAACTATTAATAGTGAGGGGGCGGTTCCTCATCCTCTGGTGACCTGGTCAGCGAGGGCAGGGCAATACTCAGCTGCTCCTTCAACTGACGAACATCTCTCTCCAGCCGCTCGATCGCCAGTTCCTGCCGGTAAACCATCTCGCTTAGATCAGTAATTACCTGTTCCTGATGCATATAGCGGGTTTCCATTTCAATCAGGCGCTCTTCCATAATTTCCTCACTAACTTTAGTTGCTTGACCCTGTTCCGCTGGCTAGGGTAATTGATCCGAAAGCACCGAGCAAGGCCACGCCGGAAGCCAATAAAAAGGCGGCAGAAAAAGATCCTGAGATATCGGCGATGATGCCGGCCACGCTGGGGGCCAGCGCCTGTCCGATGCCGAAAAAGAGAGTCACGAAGCCAAGGGCGGCCGGGGCCATTTTCGGGCCGAGCACATCGCCGCAGGCAGCGGCCATTATCGCGGGGATACTGAATGCGGAAAGACCATACAGCACGGCAGAGATGGTAAAGCACACAGGCGATGAGCTCATGCCGAACAGGGCAAAACTTGTAGCATGAAGCAGATAGACCATGACTAGGGTCTGCTTTCTGCCAATTCTGTCGGAGATAGCTCCCCAGAGAAACCCACCGAAAAGGCTGGCCCAGCCCATCACCATGAACAGGTTGCCTGCCTGGGTCCGATCATAGCCACCGGAAGTGGTCAGATGCTTAACAAAAAAAGTCATGAAGATGATGTAGGAAAATCCGAAAGCAACATAAACCAGGCCAAGGTGCCAGACGGCTCTGGAGCGGTAGACCGAGACCCAGGAACTGGTTGCTGCAGGGGAAGGGGGCGTTCCTGCGGCGTAGGGGGTCGAGAGAGAGATTGACGTTACGCCCCTATTGCGGACGAGAAGCAGGCAGAGAACGGCGATGATCACGGAGGCTGCACCGAACAGATACCAGCAGGAGCGCCAGCCGCCCGGGCCGTAAATCTTAAGCAGAAGGGGTACCAGCGGCCCAACCACGATGAGGGCGACAGCAGAGCCGCTAACAGCGATTCCGGCGGCAAAGCCACGACGGTTTGCCGGAAACCAGGCCGCCCACATCCCCATAACCGCAATGTTGGCTGCGCCACTGCCGACACCGGTCAGGCAGCGCCAGGCAGCCGCTGAATAAAAAGAGTCAGACAGGCCAGTCATGACCATGGCAACGCCGGCAACTGCGAGCCCGGCAGCAATAACCAGCCTCGGACCAAGATGTGAGGCAAGCGCCCCGCCGACTGCAGCCATGGTGAGGTATCCGGCAAGATTGGCCGTAGCCAGGGCCCCGGCCTGGGTATTGTCGAGGGCCAGTCCTGCCTGCATCGAAGGAAGTACTACGGAGTAGCCAAAACGGGCAAGCCCCAGCGCAGCAAATACGGCAAGGGTGCCCGCAGCCAGCACAATCCAGCAGTACCCGGGCCTGGTGGCAAATGTCATTGCAAGGGCCCACCTATCATAAAAGTTTCCGCAGGAAATTGCCGGTATAGGACCGTGTCACCTTGGCCACTTCCTCAGGAGTGCCGGTGGCAATGATCTCGCCGCCGCGGTCACCGCCTTCCGGCCCGAGGTCGATTATCCAGTCAGCGGTCTTGATGACATCCAGGTTGTGCTCGATTATCACAATGGAGTTTCCTCCCTCAACCAGCCTTTGCAGCACGTCGAGCAGCTTGGCGATGTCGGCGAAATGCAGACCGGTGGTCGGCTCATCGAGGATGTAAATGGTGCGGCCGGTAGCACGGCGAGAAAGCTCCTTAGCCAGTTTCACCCTTTGGGCCTCACCTCCGGACAGGGTGGTGGCCGACTGGCCGAGCTGGATGTAGCCTAGTCCCACCTCCTCAAGAGTGCGCAGCTTATTGCGGATTTTGGGGATTGCTGCCAGGAATTCGCACCCCTCGGAGACGGTCATGGCGAGGAGATCGGCGATGGATTTCCCTTTATAGCGGACCTCCAGGGTTTCACGGTTGTATCTGGCCCCTTTGCAGACTTCGCATTGCACGTAGACATCCGGCAGGAAGTGCATCTCGATCTTGATGATGCCGTCCCCGGAGCAGGCCTCGCAGCGCCCACCCTTGACGTTGAATGAATAGCGCCCCGGCTTGTAGCCGCGGATCTTGGATTCGGGGAGCTGGGCAAACAGGTCGCGCACATCGGCGAATACACCGGTGTAGGTTGCCGGATTACTGCGCGGGGTGCGCCCGATCGGCGACTGATCGATGTTGATCACCTTGTCGAGGTGTTCCAGCCCGAGAATGTCGCGCACCGCACCGGCGCGCTCCCGACTCCTGTTGATCCTCTGACCGAGTACCTTGTGCAGGGTATCTATCACCAGAGTGGATTTGCCGGAGCCTGAGACCCCGGTGACACAGGTCATGACGCCGAGGGGGATATCCACCGTAAGGTCCTTGAGATTGTTTTCCTCAGCCCCGACAATGGTAAGAAACTTTTCGGCAGTGCGGCGCTTTGCCGGCAACGGGATGGAAAGCTCGCCGGAAAGGTACTTGCCGGTGAGCGAAGAGGGGTTGTGCATAATTTCGTCAGGTGTTCCTTGGGCAATTACTTCGCCGCCGTGGACTCCTGCTCCTGGTCCCATGTCGATAACATGGTCGGCTTCCAGGATGGTTTCCTCATCGTGCTCCACCACCAGGACGGTGTTGCCGATATCCCGCAAATGTTTGAGGGTGTTGAGCAGCCGGACGTTATCGCGCTGGTGGAGCCCAATCGATGGCTCATCAAGGATGTAGAGCACCCCGACAAGGGAGGAGCCGATCTGGGTGGCGAGCCGGATCCGTT
This sequence comes from Geoanaerobacter pelophilus, assembly GCF_018476885.1. Classification (NCBI taxonomy): domain Bacteria; kingdom Pseudomonadati; phylum Thermodesulfobacteriota; class Desulfuromonadia; order Geobacterales; family Geobacteraceae; genus Geoanaerobacter; species Geoanaerobacter pelophilus. The sequence continues at coordinate 376,005 of NZ_JAHCVJ010000004.1, read as the reverse complement.
GCCCCTCGCCGCCGGAAAGGGTGCCGGCGGTACGATCAAGAGAAAGATAGTCGAGTCCAACATTTACCAAGAAATTAAGCCGTTCCCTGATCTCCTTGAGAATGCGCCGGGCAATCTCGGCCTCTTTTTCCGAAAGCTGGAGGTTCGCGAAGAAATCGAGCGAGTCACGTATGGACAGCGCAGTTACTTCTGAAATGTTTTTCTCCCCAACCCGGATAAACAGGGCTTCCGGCTTGAGCCGTGCACCGTTGCAGGTGGGGCAGGGCATGATGTTCATGTATTTTTCAAGTTCCTCGCGGACCTGATCGGAATCGCTTTCTTTCCAGCGGCGTTCCAGGTTGTTGAGAACCCCCTCGAACTCTTTCTGGTAGGTATGTCTTCTGCCGGCGTCCTCTTCCCACCAGAACTCGATCTTCTCGCCTCTTGACCCAGTAAGAATCATGTCGCGTACCTCTGGTGACAGATCCTTGAACGGGGTCCTGATGTCGAATTTGAAGGCCTTAGCCAGGGCATCCAGGGTCATGTGGTACCAGGATGAGAGGCGCTTTTCCCAGGGGGCAATGGCCCCTTCGCGGATAGAAAGCTCCGGGTTCGGCACTACCAATTCCGCATCGAAATACATCCTTGTTCCCAGTCCGGTGCAGTCCGGGCAGGCCCCATAGGGATTGTTGAAAGAGAACATCCGTGGGGTCATTTCAGGATAGGAGATGCCACAATCGATGCAGGCAAGGGCCTCGGAAAACAGGATAGTGTCGCCGTCGACGATCTGCACCTTGGCGATACCTTCCGCATGATTAAGCGCGGTCTCAAGGGAGTCGGCCAAGCGTCGTTCAATTCCCGGCTTGACCACCAGCCGGTCGACGACAATATCGATATCGTGCTTCTTCTTTTTATCCAGTTCGATTTCGTCGGAGAGATCGAAGGGGGTGCCATCGATAATGACCCTGGTGAAGCCGTCTTTGCGGAGCTGGTTAAGTTCCTTACGGTATTCACCCTTGCGGCCCCGCACCATCGGGGACAGGAGCTGGATCTTGGTGCCTTCGTCCAGGGCCATCACCTGGTCCACCATCTGGGAGACGGTCTGCGATGCGATTAGCTTACCGCAACTGTAGCAATAGGGTTTACCGACCCGGGCAAAGAGGAGCCGGAGGTAGTCATAGATCTCAGTAACGGTGCCAACCGTTGACCGGGGGTTGCGACTGGTGGTCTTTTGTTCGATGGATATTGCCGGTGAAAGACCCTCGATCGACTCGACATCGGGCTTTTCCATCTGCTCCAGAAACTGGCGGGCGTATGCAGACAAAGACTCGACGTACCTGCGCTGTCCTTCGGCGTAGATGGTGTCAAACGCCAAGGTAGATTTCCCGGAGCCGGAGATACCGGTGATGACAACCAGCTGGTCGCGGGGGATCTCCACGTCAATACATTTGAGATTATGTTCGCAGGCACCTTTGATAATGATTTTTTCGTGAGCCATGATTTGCCTTGAAGAATGCGTTAATAGTGTTGTTTAAATGATACCCTAAATTAGCGATTAAGGGAATTACCGGCAGCAACGGGCTGCGGGAATGCTAACCTTTGAACTGCAACTGGTACAGACGGTAATACAGCCCCTTGCGCTCCATCAGATCGGCATGACTACCTTCCTCGACCTTCTCGCCATGGTGGATGACCGCGATCCTGTCGGCATCACGAATGGTTGACAGGCGGTGGGCCACCACCAACGTGGTACGGCTGGACATCAGCCGTTGCAACCCTTCCTGGATAAGGCGCTCGCTGGCAGTGTCAACACTGGCCGTGGCTTCGTCCAGCACCAGGATCTGTGGGTCAAAGGCGACAGCCCGGGCAAAAGAGATCAGCTGCCGCTCTCCTGCCGAAAAATTATTGCCTCGCTCCTTAACCTCCTCCTGATACCCCTTTGGCAGCCGTTCAATGAAGCGATCAGCCCCGACAACCGCGGCAGCAGCGGCAACCCTGGGGCGGATGGTGTCATCGCCGAGGCAAATGTTGTCTTCGACCGTTCCAGTGAAAAGATATGGGTCCTGGAGGACGATAGCTATTATTTGCCGCAGTTCGCGCACGGGCATCAAGCGGAGATCGGTCCCGTCTATGGTGATGCTCCCGCTATTTATGTCGTATAGCCTTGACAACAGCCGGGTTACGGTCGTCTTACCTCCGCCGGACTCTCCTACCAAAGCGATTTTTTCACCTCGGGAAATCCTGAGGCTGAAGTTCTTCAAGACATGGTCTTCGCCCTTGTAGGCAAACCACACATCTTTGAAGTCGATGACGGAAAAAGCCGGGGAAGGGGCTACTGTCTCGCTTTGTGACGGCTCCGGCAGCTGCTCTCTGGTATCTAGCAGGTTGAACAGTCGTTCAAGCGCGGCCATGGCCCCTTGCATCACCGAGTATTTTGCCGAGAGATCGCGAATCGGCGAGAAAAACTTCTCGATGTACTGGATAAAAGCGACCAATGCGCCGAAGGTCAGGGCACCGCGGATTATTTCACCTCCGCCGTACCAGATCATGAGGCCCACCGCCACCGAGGAGAGCGCCTCAACTGCTGCGTAAAGTGAGGCATCCCAGGTTATCACCGGCATATTGGCGTCCCGGTAAGACGCATTCAGCTTGCGAAACTCTGCCTGTTCTGATCGCTGGTGGTTGAATAGCTGGATTATTGAGATACCGCCGATGCTTTCGTTCAGTGAGCTGTTCAGAGTTGCCAGCCGTGACCGTACCTTGCGAAAGGCGGCGCGCATCCTGCGGCGGAAGGCAAAAGCGACCCAGAAAAGGAGCGGCAGTACCGAAAAAGTGGCCAGTGAAAGCCTGAGATTCATCCAGAGCATTACGCCGACGATACCGGTCAGCAGCAGCAAATCGCCGACGACAGTGATAATCCCGGCAGCAAACATTTCACCCAGGACTTCCACATCGTTAGTCAGCCGTGTTACCAGGCTGCCGGTGGGGGTCCGGTCGTAAAAGGACGTTGAAAGCCCCTGCACATGGACGAACAGCTCCATCCGGAGGTCCTGCATAACCCGTTGCCCGATATACTGCAGCAGCCAGACTTCAGCAAACGACATAATCGATTCGGCCAAGATCAGGGCCAGAAAGCCGGCAGCGAGCTGCGGCACCCCCTGCATCTGACCGGTTACAATATGATTGTCGATGGCGAGTTTGATCAGCAGCGGTTGGGCAAGCTTGGCGGCAGTGGTCAGCGGCAGGATGGCCAGAGTGAGCAGCACCAGCAATCGATATGGTTTGAGATATCTGAAGAAGCGCAGCATGAGCGCCCAGTCATAGGCTTTGCCGACAATTTCGTCTTCATATATCCCGCCAGATCGCATCAGACTCTCCCCTGAACAAACTACTCATTTGACACCGGCAAGTCAACCTGTGTATCTTGCCGGTTGTCCATGGAAAATAATTCTGTTAGAGAAAACCAGCCTTCACCGCTCAAGGTCTATTCGTTCCTCATCCTCACCACATTTTTCTGGGGGGGTAGCTTCCTGTTCAACAAGCTGGGGCTGAAGGAAGTGCCACCAACCAATTTTGTTTTTATCCGGTTCTTGTTGGCCTCGGTCATCATGCTTATCGTCTGCTCAACACGGCTGAGAGGATTGACCCTGGATATCGTGCGCAGGGGAGCGTTGGTCGGTCTGGCTCTGGGGATGACCAACCTGATGTTCGTTTTCGGGGTGCGCGGCACCAGCATCTCGCGAGCCGGCATTCTCAACAACATGTTCGTGCTGTTTATCCCGCTGGTTTGTGCCTTGGTCTGGCGGGATCGCGTAGGACGGGCAAACATGGCCGGGATTGTTCTGGCTGTGGTCGGCATCTGGCTCCTGGCGTCGGGAGGTGCCGGGTTCAATCAGGGTGATCTGATTTCGACTCTCTGCGCGGCGTTCATCGCCATTCACATCATTTCGGTCTCGAAGGTGCTGCGCAATGATGACGTATATCTCATCTCCCTGGTCCAGTTCATAACGGTTGCCATCATGTCGGGGACGGCTGTGCTGCTGACCGGGTCCCATGTTTACAGCATCAGCCAGACCGGCATTCTTTCCCTGGTATATTGCGCGATTTTTCCGACAGTCCTCTGTTTTACCTTGCAGAACCGGTATCAGCGCTACACAACACCGACCAGGGCCGGCTTGGTATACACCCTTGACCCGGTCTGGAGCCTTGTTGCAGGGTTTATCTTCCTGGGGGAACGGTTGGGTACCAGAGAATGGATTGGCTGTGGCCTGATCTTCCTGGCGGTGCTGGTGCCGCTGCTGTTCCGTTTGATCGTGGAATGGCGGCTGCGGGAACGATATAAGGAATGAGCTTGGGCTATGACGATGTCCACTGATTCTTTCTAAAAAAATGACCGTCCAGTTGCTGGGCGGTCATTTTTTTGTTCAGTTGCACTGCGAATTGATCAATCGTCGTCATTTTCATAGCGGTCGTAACGCCGCTCGTAGCGGTATCGCGGCGGGGGAGGGGGCGCCGGCTGATCGCAGTAAAGCACGGTCCGCCTCTTTACCAGTCTCCCCTCTACATACACCTTTTCCTTGACCTTGCGACAGTTACGGGCAGTGTCATAACCTTCTGGTTCTGCATAATACTGGGCCCGATGGTCTTCGGTGCGATATTCGACAGGCCTGCCTGATGATGCTGCCTGACGGGCACCCTGCTCTGAGATGTCGGCTATGGTTGCTCCGGCAAGGGCTCCGAGTGCCGCTCCCAATACCCCGCCTCGCCAGGGGTTCTTGGCGTCAAGGATGGCTCCGGCAATACCTCCGTAGGTACCACCGATCGCGCTGCCGGTAGCCTGACGCTGGGTGGCGCATCCGGCAAGCAACATGGCTGCGATACCTACTGCGACAAAAAATGAATAATAACGTTTCATTGCTCATCTCCTTCTGCGCTGCCGTATGGAGTTAGCGCTCCCTGCGCTGCCTCGGTTCCTGTTTTTCGACAGGAGCAGTTTCTTTCGATGTTTCTTTCGGGGTTTCACGCGGAGCAATCTGCCAGACCCGTCGCGGTTGCCCCTGCCTGGTTTCCGGACGCGGGGTTGTCGTGGTGGCTGGTTTTGATTCCATCCGGGGCTGACGCTCATGGTCGGCCTTGCGACCTTCGCTGCGGGATTCTCCGGATGCCGGTCTTGCCTCTGGTTTTACCTGCTGTTCAGTTCTTGCTGGAACGGGTTGTTGTGCCGGTTGCACCGGTTCACGTCGCCGTCTTTCCTGAGCCGGCTGCTCTGTAATCGGTGTCCCGGCGGGCTTTGCCTGGGGAGCAGGGACAACTCGCTGTTGCGGCGCCTGATGTCGGTCAGCCGGCGAAGTCGGTCGGACTTGCAGCGGTTCTGTTTTCCTCTCTGGCGCGACTCTGCGCCGTTCCGGCTCAAGCCGGGGGAAGCGCTCCTTCAGCGGTGCCGGATGGCTGCGGATAACGGATGCCGGGGGCCTGCTTTCAGGCGCGATTTTTCTGACCAGCGGCATCCGTGCCTCACGGGCTGCAGGCCTTGTTTGCGGCGGGGCAGTCAGCCCCTGGTAGCGCTCTAAGCCGGCGGGTCGACCTTGTCGCGGTGCGCCTCTGCCACTGGTGAAGGCGTTCCTCTCGATGACTGTGACCGCGTTCCTGACCCTCAGGTTGCGATAGTTCGTGATCGGCCTGATTACAGTGCGGCGGTCAACGTTGGTAATGTTGATACTGAGGCTGCCGTAATTGCCATAGCCATAATAGATTTCGCCAGGGGCAAGCGGCACCCAGGCCAGGTCGCTTTGCGTGTCTACCCAGGCTACATAGCCCGGAGACCAGTAGACATCACCTCTGCGCGGCGGGAGCCAGCACCAGCCGTATCTTTGGCTATATTGCCACCGGCCGTAGTGGTGTGGCGCCCAGCCCCATGGTTCCGAAGCAATCCAAACATAGCTGCCTCTGCGCCAGACCCAGCGTCCCTGTTGATAGGGCGTCCAATCGACACCTACGGCAATGGTCGGGCGCCAGGCATAACCGTATTCTTCAATGGGTACCCACTCGCCGTTGCTTGCCAGTTCTTCTTCATAGATCACCAGCTCTTCGGGCAGGTAGCGGTTTGCAGCTTTCCGCTTGAATATCGTCCGGTCACGCTTTTCATTCCATTGTTCCCACTGGTCGGGAGGATTGAGCGGTGCGACTTCAGCGCCGTTTTCCGAAAAGAGCAGGGTCTCGCCTGACTTCACCCGGGTTTTGCCGGAAACGCTTTCAACGTAGACCGTTCCTTTGACGACCGATACCTCGGTATCGGGATCGCCGCTCCCTACAAGGTCGATATGCACCCGGCTTTTTCGGCCGACACTGATGGTGGCATCATCGCTGTTGATCTGCAGGTCACGGTCCGCTTCGAAGGTACGGGCATACAAGCGGCCGCTGCTGAGATAAACCTGTTGTTCGTTGTTGTCGAGCCGCACGATGTCGATAGAAGTTTTTGACCCCAAACGGAGGATGCTGCCGTTTTGCAGTTCGATTTCTGCCCTGGCGCCATTGGCGCACCAGATTCGGTCACCCTCTTCGACAGGGGTGTTGGCAGTTGTCGGCACCCAGTCGTTACTGTCATCGTCGAAAAGCAGCACCTCGCCCTTGGTTAATGACAGGCGGGCCAACCCTGAGGACGCAGATGCATATAAGGGGACAATGGTGATAAAGAGTACTACCGCGATGGCAAGAAGCCTTTTCATGGGGAAACCCTCCTGCCCAGTTAACGCGTGAGAGGTGCTGTCGGTTGACAACCGGGCTGTTACGGTTTGCGGTATTCGGCGGTGGGCCAGAAAGGAATGCCGCCGCGAGGGGTGAATTCTCCGCGCACGGTCAGACTGACCGGCGCGAGGAGTTTGACCAGGTCATTGCAGATCCTGTTAACCCCGGCCTCGTGAAACTCACCGAACATGCGGAACGATCCCAGGTACAGCTTCAGGCTTTTACTCTCCACGCAGAGCTTGTCCGGCTGGTAGTCGATGACGATCCTGGCAAAGTCGGGCTGCCCGGTCAGCGGGCAGAGGCAGGTGAACTCCGGGCATTCGATGTGGATTGTCCCGGTGGCACCAACCGGGTTTAGTTCACCAATGGCGAACGGGCTGGGGAATGATTCGAGCAGTGACGGGTCCGGGTTGTCATAGCGATAAGCAGTTGCGGAACTTCCCAGTGCTTGGAGGTTTTCGTGAAGCTTCATGGTTTACCTTTCCTCATATGGTTATGGCGTGAAGCGGAAGATCTTGAACGGCCCCTCACCGAGGTGAATGCGGGAGGTGGTGACATAAAAGCTGCCGTCAGGCGCCAATGCCAGGCTGTCCGGCCATTGCAGGCGATTGTCCTTGACCACCATTTCAATGGTGCCGTCTGGCAGTCGGCGCTTTATGGCATTTTCTTCAATCGCAGTGAAATAAAGATTGCCGCTGTGGTCAAACTCCAGGCCGTCGCTGGCTACGGTCTCATCCAGATTTTCTGTCTTTCCGGGAAGCTCGCGGGCAGAAATATTTTCATCGAGCAGCCAGCGGAGCTTGATCCGATAGAGCGTTCGCCCGGTAAGCGCTTTATAGTAAAGATACTCGCCAGACGGGTCAATTGCAATGCCGTCGATATGAACTCGCGGGGTAGTGCCGTCGGGCAGCAACCACTTATGGCCGTTAAATGTCAGCTCGATGTCTTCCGCGGTTGTTGAGCTGTCGTTATCAAGGATCCGCCAGGAAAGGCCGGTTGCCAGGTTGACCACTACCAGCCCGGGGCTGCCTGAATCGGTGATGAAGGCATGACCGCTGCGAGTATCGACGCGGATGTCGTTCAGGTAACTGTTTTCATGGATTATCGGTGCGCCGAACCTGATCACCTGCATTACCCTGTTGGTGTGCAGATCGATCTTGAGAAGCTTGGCGCCGCCATCGATAACGCCTTGAAAGCGTGGATTGGCAGGGTCGAGGATCCAGAGAAAGTTGGTGTCATCGACATAAACGCTCTGGGCGCAGACGAAGCGGTTTTGCGGCTCACTACCGAACCAGCGATTCCACTCCTGATCGGGGAACGCGCGGGTAGAGCCGTCTGCCAGAAGCTCCCCCACGGAAATCGACACGGCCTCGTTCCAGCGGGGGAATGTGACAAATTTTCTCCCTTCGCGCGAGATCGCCAACCCGGTCCATTGCCGGTCCGAGCTGGCAATTTCCAGCAGCTCCCGGCGCATTATCACCGGTCCGCGGTTTGATAAGGCGCACCCGGTTGCCAGGAGCATTGCCATGATTAAGATGAGTCTGGTGAAAAACACAGTCAGTTCCTGTCGGCAATCAGCGTTAAAACTCAAAGTTCGGTAGGCAGGGTCGCATGCTTAATTACCATGTCAACCACGGGAAGAGGGGGTATCGTGTCCAGGCCGTAGATCTCCTTGAGATTGATGTCTTTCGGCACAGCTGATAGCAACGATTCTGCGACCTTCTGGTCTGCTTGCCGGTAACGGAGCTTAACTTCCAGGGCGATGTTTTTGGTTGCCAGATTGTACGGCAGACCATAGTACACTATTCGGGACCCTTTTGGGGGGATTGTGTCATGCCTGGAAAAGGAGGTTACCACCCAGGGATCGACGGCAAAATGGAAATTGCTCCCCATGCCGTCAGAGTTAAAGAGCCTGGTGTTTTCCGGAAGAGCCCCATCAGCTTTGATGGAGCCGCTTTGCAGGACAATGTTGCCCTTTTCGTCACGGGCGGATATTTCAAGCCACATCTGGCGGATATTCGTCAGAGAGGTCGGCAGGTCATGGCCGGCCCGCAAGTTTTTGACGGTTACCTTGATTTCGGCAAGTTTCCCCTCTCGATATAGCGGAGCTATGTCGAGATCGGCAGCAAGCTTGAGCCGCTCGACGGCCATTTCGTACTTTTTCTTCAGAGCAGCGGCTTCGGAGATGTTGCCGGCCTTATTGGCTGCAGCGGCAGCAAGGTAGTAAAGGAGGTAATTGGCGCCGTTAAAGCTGTGCTGGTACTCGGATCTTAACGGCTTGTAAAACGAGTCGGCAACTTTTTTAAAGGTCTGGATATCGACCATGTGGCAGTCCTGGCAGAGAATCTGATTCTGGGCATAGGCTCCGGATTTCCATTCTCGATAGGTCGCTTCCAGCGGGAAATGCCGGTCATAATGAAAGACCTGATGACAGGAAGCGCAGAGGTCAGCACGAAGATGGAGCGTGGACTCGGCGCAATCGTGAAAGCCACCACCGCAATTGTCTGCTGGTTTAAAAGGGCCTCTCTTGATGAGAGTTGGCCCTTCCTTACCGTCAACTCCAGGGGTCAGGATCATGGAGCCGTTTTCCGGCTCATGCGCCGGTGTCTGCCAGTGGGTTACGCCGCTTATGGAGTGGCAGATGTCGCACGAGACCCCGCTGCTTGCAACCGGTGACAACCCTGAGATGCCGGGCCCCTTGATCTCTCCGGTTACCATGCCTGCCGGAGAATGACACCCTTCGCACTGTCGCGATATTTCGTGTCCCACCGCTTTTACCGCCTTGTTCAGCTCTCCTTGGTAGATCGGGTCGTGAAAAGCCAGATTATGGACTGACCCTGACCATTCTTTGTACTGCTTTGGGTGGCAGTCGCGGCAGGTTTCCGGTGGTGTGAATGCGGCGGTTGATTTGTTCCACTTAATAAGTGACGGGTAGTAGGGATAGAACTCCCGGTCAAAATCGAAAACAGTAGGAGCTTGGGCGCCGAAAGCCTGGCTTGCAAGGATAAGCAGGGCCAAGATGGTTAGTAAGTGGCATGTTGATCTCATGTAATGCCTCATAATTCAGTTGGATTTAGAGAAAAGGGTCATTTGCTATTAACAATAGAACGGTTGCCTGTCAAGGTTCTTAATGGCCGCAGGTCGCTTAAACTGGTCCAGTTTCTCATTGACTATCTCTAGTAATCATGACACAATCTGCCGCGCAAAATTGGATAAAATGCGGTGTTTCTCATCATAAAGCATCAAGGAGGAAAGAAATGAATACCAAGACTAAAACATGGATTGCTGCTCTTGCAGGGCTTGCCATGGTGTCACTGCACGGCCTGGCATTTGCTGCTGGTGCGCCGGCTGCAAAGCCTCAGGCTCAGGCTGCACCGGCAAAGGCTGCAGCTCCGGCACCTGCGAAACAGGCCCAGGGACCTAAACTGCTGAACGACGACTGTGCCAAGTGTCATGCCAAGGCTCCGGCTGATATCGCCAGCAACGGCGGCAAGCACAAGACCTCGATCGGCTGCCAGGATTGCCATGCCGGCCATCCGCCGACCGTGAGGAAGATCATTCCGCTTTGCAGCCAGTGTCACGAAGGCAAGCCGCACTTCAAACTTGCCGGATGCAACACCTGTCACAGCAACCCTCATTCACCGCTTAATATCAAAATGGGCCGCAACATCACCGACCCTTGCCTTACCTGCCACACTCAGCAGATCGTAAAGCTCAGGGACAACAAGAGCAAGCATACCGCCCTTGCCTGCACCTTCTGTCACGACACCCATGGCAAGATCCCGGAATGCGTACTGTGCCACAAGCCGCACTCCAAGGAGATGACCCAGGCTGACTGCAAAAAATGCCACCAGGCCCATATGCCGAAGGCTGTTGCTTACAGCAACCAGACTCCGTCCAAGGACTGCGCCGCATGCCACAAGGCAGCCTACGACCTGCTCACTGCCAGCGCTTTCAAGCATAAGAACCTGAGCTGCGTTGCTTGTCACCAGGCCAAGCACAAGATGATTCCACAGTGCCAGAGCTGCCACGGAACACCGCATCCGGCTTCAATGCTTGCCAAGTTCCCGAAATGCGGTTACTGCCACAGCATCGCTCATGACCTGAACAACTTCAAGAGCCAGCCGGCACCGGCAGCTGCTCCGGCAGCCAAGAAGAAAAAGTAGTCTGACTGATTGAAACCGGATGATCGGTAAAAAGGGCCGTGGCAGAAACGCCGCGGCCCTTTTGTTTTTGCAGCTGTAAATTACTACTGAACTCTGCTGATCTGGTTTATGGTGCCGGCAAATCAGTTTAGAATGGTTTGCGGATTGCCAGATGGAGGGTTACATCCGGGGCGGTATTGACCGCAATATCTTCGGAAACGGCGATATCCATGAACAGTGAACCGGGGAGGCGCAGGGTGCCGCCGCTGTGCAGTTGCAGCGAGTTTGATGATAGCTCTTTGAGTTCGCTTCCATCATAGAATGAGGTATGGCCGGACAGCTGCAGGATGAAGGCGATCCAGTCCGTTGGTGCCCAGCCAATGCCAAGAGTTCCGAAACCTGCCACAGAGCGCTGCTGGTCCGGAAGCACATTGCCCCTGGTCATGGCCATGCCGCCGGCAGAGCCGAAAAGGCTCAGATGGCCGATTGGCATGGCATAGTCATCGCTCAGGTCCAGCCAGAGTGCGGTATCCACGCTGCCGCTGCCATGGAGCCGGTGACTGTTCCCGGTGGGCAGTTTCAGGCTAGCGCGCAGCGAAACCGCCCCTGAATCGGGAGTGGAGCCTTTGTAGAGCTGATAACCGCCGGTAAGTCTCAGGTCACCGATGCCGAAACTGGACTCATTCAGTTTCAGCCGCTCGGTGCCATCCTTGGAGTAGTGGTAGTCAAGCCTGTTGCGTGGCGCCTCTTTTCGTCCTCCCTGGGGGAGACCGAAGAATTGGTGCCATCCTTCGATGAATCGGTCGAAAACCCCTCCGCCATGTCCTACGAACGGCAGTTCCAGGCCTGCTTCAAAGCGGTTTCCCAGGCCATAGCGGCAGGCCAGCGTCGTGCGGTAATCCTCGCCATCAAGGAGTAGCGTCTCGCGGCCGTTATCGATGTCATGGTAATTACTGGCAACGTCGAAAAACAGCCCGGCTTCGCCGCTGCCTCTCTCGGGAATTCGGGCAGGGCTCGGTTCGGGCAGACCAAAGATCTGGACCAGCGGGCTCCGGTTGGCGGTGTGAAACGGCGTTATCGGCATCGCTTGGTCTGATGCCGATTGTGATGCCCCTGGTAACAGCAGCAGGAGCGCGCAGGATATAAGCAAGGATCTCATGGGTGCTAATTGTAACGTAGATCAAGGGTTACGCAACAACCGGTAAGGGTTTATTCTGCTTGAAATCAGCAACCAATCTGCGATAATGAGCCGCTTTCACAGGGTTTGTCATCTGATGGCATGAAGAGGGGTCTATGAAGATGTACCAGGGAAGACAACAGGTGGATCGCAGAGTGTCACGCAAGCAGCCAGGCACCACTCTTAAGACGGTGGCCATCGCCCTAGCCGGTGTTGCCATGATAATTCTGATCGGTTTCTCGGGATGGTTCTACTACATGCTGGCAAAGCTGCCCAAGGTCGATCGACTGGCAGACTACAAACCTCCCATTGTCACCCAGGTGCTTGGCGATGACGGCAGCCTGGTTGGTGAATTCTTCCTGGAGCGCAGGACCGTGGTGCCGGTCGACAAGATTCCCCGGAAACTGATCCAGGCCTTTGTTGCGGCCGAGGACTCCAATTTCTTCCAGCACAAGGGGATTGACTATTTCGGCATTGTCCGGGCTGCTATAAAGAATGTCATCTCGATGCGGAAGAAGGAGGGGGCATCCACCATTACCCAGCAAGTGGCCAAGTCGATGCTGCTGACTTCTGAAAAGAGCTATTCCCGAAAGATCAAAGAGGCGATTTTGGCCAGCCGGATGGAGAAGAAGCTCTCGAAGGATGAGATCCTCTACATCTATCTCAACCAGATTTACCTGGGGGCCGGGGCTTATGGGGTCCAGTTGGCGGCCGAGACCTATTTCGGCAAAGGGGTTGACCAGTTGAACCTGGCGGAGATCGCCATGCTGGCCGGACTGCCGAAGGCGCCCAACAGCTATTCGCCGATAAAGCACATGGACAAGGCAAAGGAGCGTCAGAATTACGTCCTGGAGCGGATGGTCAAGGAGGGGTACATCACGGAGGCCGAAGCGACCCATGCCCGGAGCACGGTCATCGCCATAAAACCCCTGAAGAAGGTCAACAGCGAGCAGTCCGCCTATTTCCTGGAGCAGATCCGTATTCAGCTTGAGGCCAAGTACGGGGAGGAGCGCCTTTACAAGGAAGGTCTGAAGATTTATACCACCATGAATGCCGAGATGCAGAAGGGGGCATTTGAGTCGGTGCAACGCGGCCTGAAAGAGGTCGACAAGCGTCAGGGGTTCCGCGGCCCTCTGAAATACCTTGCGGAAAGCGAGGTCGATCAGTTCTGCAAGCAGGTGGAAGACGGCATCGACGGTCCTTCGCTGCGCCAGGGAAGCACCTACCAGGGGGTGGTGACCAAGATCGATACTGGCCGTGGCGATCTTACGGTGAGAGTCGGCGAGCGGACCGGCACCCTGACCCGCAAGAACATGGGGTGGGCCGGCAAGGTCGCTCTGGCTGAAAGCTTCGGCAAGCCGGATGAAAAAGGGAAGGGGCTTAGCCTTGGTGCCGTCATTGAGGTCAGTGTGCAGACCCCAGATGCCAACAGGGCCGGCGCGATCTTTGCCCTGGACCAGACGCCACTGGCGCAGGCAGCTATCGTGGCTATCGATCCCCGTACCGGTGGAGTCAAGGCGCTTGTCGGCGGCTATGATTTTAAGAAGAGCCAGTTTAACCGGGCGATTCAGGCCAAGAGGAACCCCGGCTCAGCCTTTAAACCGATTATCTACTCGGCGGCCCTGGAAAAGGGGCTGACTGCAGCCACTATTTTCGAGGATTCGCCGGTGGAGTACGACAGCGGCAAGGAAAAGGCCTGGAAACCGAAAAATTATGACAATATCTATCGCGGCAATGTCACCATGCGTGAGGCGCTGACCAACTCGATAAATGTTGTCAGCGTAAAGATCCTGGAACAGATCGGCGTCAATGCTGCTATTGAAACCGCCAAAAAATTGGGAATAACCTCGCCGCTCGATGCCAACCTTACTCTTGCCCTCGGCTCATCAAGCCTAACGCCTCTTGAGCTGACCACGGCCTATGCCACCCTTGCCTCCGGCGGTTACCGGCCGACTCCGTATTTTGTCACCAAGGTAACTGATTCCGAAGGGAAGATCCTGGAGGAGGTTCCAACACCGAGGATCCCGGTATTCAATTCATCGACCTCGGCAGTCAACATCACAGCCTCATCTTCGGGCCTTCTGACCACCACTCCGGCTGCCAACCCGCTTGACCCGGTACCGGTCATGTCGCCGGAGACCGCCTATATCATCACCAACCTGATGGAGAGCGTTGTCACCAGCGGCACCGGCCAGCGGGCCCGGGCACTTGGCCGACCAGTGGCCGGCAAGACCGGCACCACCAATGACATGAAGGATGCCTGGTTTATCGGCTTTGTCCCGCAGCTGGTGGCAGGAGTCTGGGTGGGCTACGACCAGGAAAAGTCGCTCGGCGCCGGAGGTTCCGGTGGCCAGGCAGCTGCCCCGATCTGGACCGAATTCATGCAGAAGGCGTTGGCCGGGATGCCGATCGAGGATTTCAAGGCACCGCCCAATGTCACCTTTGCCCTGATCGACCCAAGAACCGGACTTATTGCACGTGAGGGGAGCGAAGGCGCTGTTACCGAGTGTTTTATTTCAGGGACTGAACCATCGTCAGCCGGAGAGTGACTGCTGCCACGGAAGTAACTTGTAGTGGGATTAATTGCCGGGAGCGCGATCTTGGCGAGACGCTGGCTTGGAGAATAAAGTTTAATAATATCGACAATATACTGTCGTAGTGGTCGTGCTACACCGCTGGGGCCGAGATAAAAAGACAGCCTGGTCTTAATCCCCCTTGTAATGAAGCTGTACAGGGGTAACGCTTCGGCAAACCGCATGGGTCAAGCGCTGCCAATTTTTTTTTTTACATACCCCCTTGCATTCGGGAAATTTCAGTCTATAGTAGTCGCAACATTAACTTTAGCAAGGAGGTTTAATCATGACTAAGGCAGAACTCGTTGAAGCAGTAGCAAAGTCCGCTGGTTTGACTAAGGCAGCAGCTGAGAAAGCAGTTGGCGCATTCATAGGATCTGTTAGCGCCGCTCTCAAGAAGGGTGACCGGGTTACTCTCGTTGGTTTCGGCAGCTTCGAAGTCTCTACCCGCAAGGCTCGTACCGGCCGTAATCCGCAGACCGGCAAAGAGATCAAGATTGCTGCTGCCAAAGTGCCCAAGTTCCGTCCTGGCAAAGCCCTCAAGGATGCAGTTGCCTCAAAGAAGAAGTAACAAGCTGTTACTTTTAGATTGAAGGCGTTATATATAAAAAATCACCCCGCGATCAGCGGGGTTTTTTTTATCTGAATCCAGTGGAGAATACCATGGCTACGGAAGTGCGGATCTACTATGAAGACACCGATGCCGGCGGGGTTGTCTATCATGCCAACTATCTGGGGTATCTGGAACGAGGGCGGACTGAGTTTCTCAGAGAGCGGGGCCTGTCGGTCAGGGAACTGGCCGATGCCGGCTGTATTTTTCCCGTAGTGCGAATCGAGATTGATTATCGCGCTCCTGCGGTTCTGGATGACCTGTTACGGGTAGATACTGAACTAATGAGGCTTGGCAAGACCTCGTTCACCTTGAAGCAGCAGGTCGTCAAGATTGCGGACAGCACGGTTCTGGTCACTGCCGTGGTTACCCTGGTATGCGTGAAGCCGGGGATGAAGGCGCGGCGACTGCCGGCAGAGCTGATAAGCGCCTTTGACGACGGACCCTGAGACGCATGCGAATACCTGCGATCTCCATATTGATGCCGGTCAGGAACGAAGAGAAATACCTGCGTGCGGCCCTGGCGTCACTGCAGGCACAAACCTTCACCGATTGGGAGCTGATTGTCATTGATGACGGTTCTGACGACAGCACCCCGGAAATCCTGGGCGCAGAGGCACAGCATGACATCAGGTTACGGGTCTTCCGGTCGCCGGGAAAGGGCCTTGTTCCTGCTTTGAACGCCGGTCTGGTCAACTGTAAGGCCCCATTGGTGGCCAGGATGGATGGCGACGACGTTTGCCATCCACGCCGCCTGGAGCTGCAGGAACGGTTCCTGCGAGAAAATCCGGAGGTCGGGCTGCTTGCCTGCTCGTTCCGGCATTTTCCCCGTCAGCATCTGAAGATCGGTATGCTTGCCTATGAGGAGTGGCAAAACTCCCTAGTCGGCCACGAGCAGATTCGCCGGGACCTTTTCGTCGAGTCACCGTTTGTCCATCCGGGAGTGGTGATGCGTAAGGACATTCTCGACGCGGTGGGTGGATACCGGGATATGGGGTGGGCAGAGGATTACGATCTCTGGCTGCGGCTTGCCGCTACAGGATGCCGGTTTGCACGGCTTCCCGAGACTCTGTTCTTTTGGCGCGACCGGCCGGAGCGCTCAACACGAACCATGGCCGAATATACGGCTGAAGCCTTCAGGCGCTGCAAGGTGCATCACCTGAAAAACGGCTATCTGAGTGGGCATGAGGCTGTAACTCTTATCGGTGCCGGGATTGAAGGGCGCGCCTGGCGCAAGGCGCTCGCAGAGGCTGGCATTGGCGTAAACAGATGGGTTGATCTTGACCCGCGCAAGGTGGGGATGGTTCTGCACGGGGCGCCGGTCGTGGCGGAACATAGCGTTGAACCGGGAAGCGGGCCGATGCTGGTAACAATTGGTACCCGCGGTAGCCGGAACCTGGTGCGCGGCTGGGCTGAGGGGAGAAGGCTGACCGAGGGGATTGATTATATCTGCGTCACTTAGCAGAGAGCGCTTTTTTCTGCCTGCTCTCCTCCCGCAGCATGTCGATTGCCAGCAGGAAGACCCCGACGCAGATGGCCGAGTCGGCCACGTTGAAGGCCGGCCAGTGGTAGGTCTTCCAGTACACATCCAGAAAGTCGATCACCTCTCCGAGCCGCACCCGGTCGATCAGGTTGCCCACCGCTCCGGAAAGGATCATGGCCAGCGATACCTGGGCAAGCTTCTGATCCTTGCGCAGCTTTCTGTAGGCATACAGAATGACCAGAACCGCGACAATGGAAACAAAGATGAAGAAAGGGATGCGAAAGCTTGTGTTGGCAAGAAAGCCGAACGCCGCCCCCTTGTTTCTGACATAGGTGATGCTGAACAGATCGCGGATCACCGGGATGGACTGGTGAAGGTCCATTACCCGGTCGATATACGCCTTGGTCACCTGATCGATGATCAGGGAGGCCAGTGACACCAGGGTCAGTATCAGATAGCTCGGCCTGTTTTCGGACATTTATTTGACCGCCTTGAGACATTTGGGGCAGATGCCCGGGTGGTCGGCGTCACTGCCAAGCTCTTCGCTGTAGCACCAGCAGCGCTCGCATTTTGCACCAGGAGCTGCCTTTACCTGGATCTTCAAACCGAGAATGGTCTCTGCGCTGTAACAATCACCCTCCGCAAGCTCTCCCAGTTCAACCTTGGATACGATGAAGATCCCCTGGAGCTCTGCTGCATACGAGCCAAGGAAGGAGTTCAGCTCGCTATCGGCGCTGATCAGCACGGCGGCATCCAGCGAGTGACCAATGGTCTTGGCAGCCCGCGCCAGCTCTAGCGCCTTGGAGACCTCAGCCCGGACCTTCATGATCCGCTCCCAGCGCTCCACCAGTTGCTCGTCTTTCCATTCGGGGTGCATGGCCGGGAACCCTGCCAGATGAACGCTTGCCTCGCGTTTGCCCGGCATGTAGCCCCAGACTTCGTCGCTGGTGAAGGAGAGCACCGGCGCAATCACTCGCACCAGCGTGTCAAGGATCTGATACATGACGGTCTGGGCGGCGCGGCGCTCCAGGGATGCCTTCTTGCTGGTGTAGACCCGGTCCTTGAGGATGTCGAGATAGAATGAACTCATTTCCACGGTGCAGAAGCCGTTGACCGCATGATACAGGACGTGGAATTCATATTCACTGTAGGATAACAGCACTTTTTCTTTGAGCAGTTCCAGCTGGTGCAGTGCCCAGCGGTCCAGTTCCGGCATCTTGTCAAAGGCAACAGAATCGGTTGCCGGATCGAAATCGCTCAGGTTGCCGAGGATGTAACGGCAGGTGTTGCGAATCCGGCGATATGCCTCTGACAGGCGGTTGAGAATCTCCTGGGAAATCCGGATGTCGTCGCGGTAGTCCTGGGCAGCCACCCAGAGCCGGAGGATCTCGGCGCCGAATTTCTTGATCACCTCTTCCGGGGCCACCACGTTGCCGACCGACTTGCTCATCTTGCGACCCGAGCCGTCCACGACAAAGCCGTGGGTCAGGACGTTCCGGTACGGGGCCACACCCCTGGTGCCTACGCTCTCCAGGAGCGAGGAGTGGAACCAACCGCGGTGCTGGTCGCTCCCCTCAAGGTACATATCGGCAGGAGAGGAAAGCTTGGGGTTCGGTTCGAGTACCGCGGCGTGCGACACGCCGGAATCGAACCAGACGTCGAGGATATCCATCTCCTTGGCGAGATCGGCGGAACCGCACTTCGGACAGACCGTGCCGGCAGGGAGCAGCCTAGCAGCCTCCCAGTCGAACCAGACATCCGAGCTTTCTTTCTTGAAGATTTCCGCCACATGGTCCATCAGTGTGCCGTCAGCAATATATTCGCCACAGGAACTGCAGGAAAAGGCGGTGATCGGCACTCCCCAGCTTCGCTGCCTCGAGATGCACCAGTCGGGACGGTTCTCGATCATGCCGTAGATCCGGTCCTTGCCCCACTTGGGAATCCAGGCTACTTGGTCGATTGCAGCCAGGGCTTTGTCGCGCAGTTCGTTGGCTTTCATGCCTATGAACCACTGCTCGGTAGCGCGAAAGATGATCGGCTTCTTGCAGCGCCAGCAGTGGGGATATGAGTGGGAAACCGTGCTGGTCCCGACCAGGGCGCCAACCTCGGTCAGCTTCTCGATGACGTTGGGATTGGCCGCAAAGACGAACTGGCCGCCGAAGAACGGCAGGCTGGAGATGAACTTTCCGTGGTTGTCCACCGGATTGTAGACGTCGAGGCCTTCCCTGAGCGCAACTTCGTAGTCTTCCTGGCCATGGCCCGGAGCGGTATGAACGCAGCCGGTACCGGCCTCCAGAGTGACATGTTCGCCGAGGAGGATGATCGAATCGCGGTCGTAGAACGGATGGCGGCAGAGTTTCTTTTCAAGAACCGTAGACGGGAAGGAGGCGATGACAGTGCCTGTCAGCTGATTGGCGGCCAGGAAGGCGTCTTTCAGCCCCTCGGCAACGATCAGCGCTTCACCGTTCACCTCGACAGCGACATAGGTAAATTCAGGATGCAGGGATATGGCCAGGTTGGCCGGGATGGTCCAGGGGGTTGTGGTCCAGATAACGACAAAGGCCTTTTTGCCGGCCAGTGCCGGGATCGCTCCGCTCAGGTCGTCTTTGAGCGCGAACTTCACGTAAATCGAGGGTGAGGTGTGGTCGGCATACTCCACTTCAGCCTCTGCCAGCGCGGTAACGCAGGAGGAGCACCAGTGGACCGGCTTCTTGCCGCGATACAGCCCGCCGTTGTGGGCGAACTTGGCCAGCTCGGCAGCAGTCAGCCCTTCATATTCGTAATTCATGGTCAGGTATGGATTATCCCAGTCACCAAGGACCCCGAGTCGCTTGAATTCATCACGCTGGATGTCGATGAATTTCGCGGCGTATTTCCGGCACTCGCGGCGCATCTCCAGCTTTGAGATCTCATGCTTCTTGGAACCGAGGTTCTTTTCCACCTGCAGCTCGATCGGCAGGCCATGGCAGTCCCACCCCGGCACATAAGGGGCGTGAAACCCTTCCATACGCTTGCTCTTTAGGATGATATCCTTGAGGATCTTGTTCAGGGCATGGCCGATATGGATGTGGCCATTGGCATACGGCGGGCCGTCGTGCAGCATGTAGACCGGTTTGCCAACGCCTGATGCCTCGATCTGCTCGTAGAGTCCGGTCTCCGCCCACTTGTTGAGAATTTCCGGCTCCCGCTGGTTGAGGTTGGCCTTCATCGGGAAGTCGGTCAGCGGCAGATTGAGGGTATCTTTATATTCCATACGGGAGTGCCTCCGGGAATGATGGGTGAAAAACGTTATAACCTAGCGGGAACCCTTCGAAAAGTCAAGAGCCTTTCACCTGCGGGACGTTACCAAAGCCCGCAGTTTCTCCGGTCTGGCACTTGTTGCGCATTGCCGAAACCGGGGAATGTGAATCCATCGAATATCTTGACTCTGGTGCCAGAAAGAGTATAACTGGCGAAAAAATGCAGCCGAGATTCGTTCCACGGAACGGATGCGGGGGACCCGATCAACAGGGGCGAATTCCTGAGAGCAAGCCGACAAGAGGTTTTTCTCAGGATCGAGGACTTTCAGCCTCAAGCCCGTCAGCTAACCTCGTAGGCACCTGGAAGGGCAGGATAGCGGATTGCACACCGCCGGTTCATGCCGGCGGTTTTTAGTTTTCCGATGGTCAGCCCCTACAAGTAACCTGTCTTGGAGGAGGTAGTGATGAAGCATGGCGAGCAGGACTCATACTGGGGTGGCATCGTTAAGTCGATGGGGCTGGTTTTCGGCGACATCGGCACCAGTCCCATATATACCCTCACTGTTATTATGACCCTCACCAAACCTACGCCGGATCATATCTTCGGTATTCTCTCCCTCATTGTCTGGACCCTGATTATTCTGGTAACCGTCGAGTATGCCTGGCTCGCCATGAGTCTGGGGCGCAAGGGCGAAGGCGGCACCATTGTACTCAAGGAAATCCTTGCCAAACTGCTCAAACCGGGACGGCAGATTGTTTTTGTCGGGTTCCTCTCCTTTCTCGGAGTTTCCCTGCTGCTGGGTGATGGCGTCATCACCCCGGCCATATCTATTCTCTCCGCGGTCGAGGGTCTGGAACTGATCCCAGGGCTTGAGCATACGCCCCAAGGGGTACTGATCCTGATTGCCGCGATTATCGCCGTCGGGCTCTTTATCTTTCAGTTCAAGGGGACTGATAAGGTTGCCAGGGCATTTGGCCCGCTGATGGTCATTTGGTTTGCGTCGCTGACGATTTCTGGCGGGATAGCCATTGCTTCTGCACCAGAGGTTTTGAAAGCGGTCAGCCCATGGTATGCGATTAATTTTCTGGCAACCAATGGCATGGCCGGGTTTTTTATACTCTCTGAGGTTATTCTCTGCGCCACCGGCGGCGAGGCACTTTACGCCGACATGGGCCACCTGGGGCGCAAGCCGATCATCCGCGCCTGGTATTTTGTGTTCATCGCCCTGCTGGTCAACTACCTGGGCCAGGGCGCCTATATATTGCACCACCCTGATGCCAAGAATATCCTGTTTGGCATGATCCGCTGGGAAGCGCCGATGCTCTATATCCCGTTTTTGCTGCTCACGGTTTCGGCAACGGTCATTGCCTCGCAGGCGCTGATCAGCGGCGTCTTTTCCATAGTTTACCAGGGGATTACCACGCGGATCATGCCGCTGCTGAAGGTCGATTACACCTCCAGTCACCTTAAGTCGCAGATTTACATCGGCTCGGTCAACTGGCTGCTGCTGGCGCTGGTGATCATGATCATGCTGGTGTTCAGGAAGTCAGAGAACCTGGCGGCGGCCTACGGCCTTGCGGTCACCGGCACCATGACCATTACCGGCATCATGATGGTCATGATCTTCTCCCACACTACCAAGAAGTGGAAGGTGCCGATCGCGCTGTTCGTGACCCTCATTGACACGATCTTCCTGATCTCCAACCTGAACAAGCTCCCTCATGGCGGTTACTGGTCGTTGATTCTCGCTGCCATCCCGTTTGCCGTGATCATGGTCTGGACCCGCGGCCAGCGGGCGCTGTACCGCTCGCTGAAGCCGCTCGACCTGGAAACCTTCCTGCTCGCTTACAACCAGATCTATGCCAAGGACAAGAACATTCCGGGGACCGGGCTGTTCTTCACCAGGGAGACCCCGGTGGTGCCGCCTTACGTGGTGCACTGCATCATCCGGAGCAATATCATCTACGAGCGCAATGTCTTTATCTCCATTGTCCGCACCGACGAGCCGTTCGGCATTTTCACCTGCATGAACGAGAAGATAAGCACTGGCCTGGACTCCTTCGATATCAAGGCCGGCTACATGGAGCGGATCGATATCGAAACGCTGCTCAAGGACAACGGCATTCAGGAAAAGGTCATTTTCTACGGGGTCGAGGATATCGCCACCAATAACATCTTCTGGCGACTGTTCTCCTTCATCAAAAAGGTCACCCCCAACTTCGTGCAGTTCAACAAACTGCCAGCCAGCAAGCTGCAGGGGGTTGTCACCAGGGTGGAGATGTAACAGCCTTGAGCTAGCGAAAAAAGCGCACGCTCGTAAGGAACCAGCAGAACAAAAAAAGGGAGCTGACATTACTGTCAGCTCCCTTTTTTTGTTATCTGAGACGAGGAATTTTGTGTCCTGGCAAGGCTGTTAAGGGATCATGCGGAGGCGTAGCATCGCTACGCCGCACAAATGAGACCGCAGACTTACGCCGCCAGGGCGCAAAAGAACCGTTCCGTTGTTACATCATGCCGCCCATGCCACCCATGCCGCCCATCCCACCCGGCATTGCAGGCATTGCCGACTCGTCTCTCGGCTTCTCGGCAATCATCGCCTCGGTGGTCAGCATGAGGCCTGCCACTGAAGCAGCGTTCTGGAGAGCGCAACGAGATACCTTGGTCGGGTCGATGATGCCGGCCTGGATCATGTCGGTGTACTCGTCTTCTGCAGCGTTGTAGCCGAAGGCGTCCTTGCCGTTCTTGACCTTGTCAACAACGATGGAACCGTCTACGCCGGCGTTCTGGGCGATCTGACGGATTGGCTCCTCAAGGGTGCGCTTGATGACATTAACGCCGAACTGCTGCTCGGTCGGAAGGCTGAGGCCGTCCAGTACGCTCATGGCGCGGATGTAAGCAACGCCGCCGCCAGGGACGATCCCTTCGTCGACTGCAGCGCGGGTAGCGTGGAGTGCGTCTTCCACGCGGGCTTTCTTCTCTTTCATTTCGGTCTCAGTAGCAGCACCGACTTTGATTACGGCAACGCCGCCAACGAGCTTGGCGAGACGCTCCTGGAGCTTCTCACGATCGTAGTCGCTGCTGGTCTCTTCGATCTGGGCGCGGATCTGCTTGACGCGACCGGCAATGTCAGCTTCCTTGCCTGCGCCGTCGATGATGGTGGTGTTGTCTTTGTCGATGGTGATCCGCTTGGCAGTGCCGAGCTGGTCGAAAGTGGTCTGCTCAAGCTTGAAGCCGAGTTCTTCGGAAATTACGGTGCCGCCGGTAAGAACAGCGATGTCTTCGAGCATTGCCTTGCGACGGTCGCCGAAGCCAGGGGCCTTGACAGCGCAGATGTTGAGTACGCCGCGGAGCTTGTTGACAACGAGAGTTGCAAGCGCCTCGCCTTCGATGTCTTCGGCAATGATCAACAGCGGACGGCCGGATTTGGCGGTCTGCTCAAGAACCGGGAGCAGGTCTTTCATGCTGGAGATCTTCTTGTCGTGGATCAGGATGTTGGCGTTTTCGAGGTTTACTTCCATACGCTCGGGATCGGTCACAAAGTAAGGAGAGAGGTAACCGCGGTCGAACTGCATCCCTTCAACGGTTTCGAGGCTGGTTTCCATTGCCTTGGCTTCTTCAACGGTGATTACGCCTTCTTTGCCAACTTTTTCCATTGCCTCGGCAATGATATCGCCGATGGTCTTGTCGTTGTTGGCAGAGATGGTGCCTACCTGAGCAATTTCCTTGTGGTCCTTGATCGGCTTGGAGAGCTTCTGGAGTTCGGCAACGAGTGTCTCAACGGCCTTGTCGATGCCGCGCTTGATCTCCATCGGGTTGTGACCGGCAGCAACCAACTTGGAACCCTGGCGGTAAATAGCCTGGGCCAGAACAGTAGCAGTAGTGGTGCCGTCACCGGCAACGTCGGAGGTTTTTGATGCAACTTCCTTGACGAGCTGTGCGCCCATGTTCTCGAACTTGTCTTCGAGTTCGATCTCTTTGGCAACAGTTACGCCGTCCTTGGTGATGAGGGGCGAACCGAATGATTTATCGATGATTACGTTGCGGCCTTTCGGTCCGAGAGTAACTTTTACTGCGTCAGCAAGGGTGTTTACCCCTTTGAGGATCGCGTTGCGACCTTCCTGATCAAACTTGATAATCTTTGCTCCCATGAAATGTATCCTCCTTGGATCGATAATTATTTTCGTAAACTGTGACAGCTATGCCGCTATTACTCCATGATGCCGAGAATATCGTCTTCGCGCATAATCAGGAATTCTTCGCCATCAACCTTGATTTCGGTGCCGGCATACTTGCCGAAAAGTACTTTGTCGCCAGTCTTGACATCAACCGGAATGATCTTTCCGTCTTCGGTTTTCTTGCCATTGCCAACGGCGACTACTTCGCCCTTCTGCGGCTTCTCTTTTGCTGTTTCCGGAATAAAGATACCGCCTGCTGTCTTGCTCTCTTCTTCGAGTCTCTTTACGATGATACGGTCCTGCAATGGTCTGAGTTTCATGCTGTGCTTCTCCTTTCCTCTAGTGAAGTAAATAGTTTTTTCGGGAAAAAAATTAGCACTCAGTTGCGTTGAGTGCTAATGGTGAATTCAATATAAACACCGCTCCCCTAAAAATCAAGCCTCTAATCAAAAAAATTATCTTCTTTCGGCAAGGGGGGGGATGATGAGGATGGCAAGTTCCCGTGCCAGGCGCTTGGCGAGCAGGATCTTCTCTTTTTCCAGGGTGGAGCGGTCATGATCGAAAAAGCTTTCCAGCGGGAGTGTTACCTCGAAGGTGGGGACAGTTTTGCCTGGCTCGGTAAGGCCGACCCTGGCGCGGATGCGCAGTTCGGTGTTGCAGCAGCCGGCGTTTTCTATATAGCTCCAGAACTCTCCGGAAATGTAAAGCTGTTTAGCCAGCCATGTTGCGTCTTGGTCCTTCAGTTCGCCCTTGATGATCTCGAACTGCTGGACTCCGACCTTTTTCCGGTTCTCGTTCAGGATATCGACCAGGTCGTTAAATGCCGTTTCCTTGACCTCGTCAGGGACAAGAGTGCTTGAGAAGGGGACCACGTAGATGATATCCAGTTCTGCCGGTGGCTTAAAGTCTGGCTTAACGGCAACTTGGGCAGCAGGCCCACAACCTTGAAGCAACAGGACAGTCAGCAGCATCCCGGACAGTAAGGCCAACTTGAATGCAATCATCAGGCTTTTCATCACCATTTACGCTTGGCCGCCTCTTCCTGGAAAAATTTGTTGTAGAGCACTTCCCAATCGCGGCTGCCGGGTACTTTTGCCTGGGAATAGGAGGAGAGCTTGCTCCTGACCGCCTCATCTATTTCGTCGGCAATGGCAAAGTAACTGGCAATGGACTGCTTGATTGCCGACAGCGCTCGCCCTTCATCGGGGAAGTCGGCCAGGTCGTCACCCCACAGCTTGTCCTGAATCTTGTGGGCTATATGGGAAATTCGGTCTTCGCTCGCTCTCATAGGACAATTTTCCGTTCTTTGGCCAGTTTTTCCTTGATCATTCTGAACATCTTGTGCCGGTCTATGCTTGCAGCACCGCTTCCCATGGAGCGAAGGGTCTGGTCAAGCAGGTTTTCTGCATCGCGTTCCAGAGCTTCCTCTGCCTTGAGGTCCGCAGTTATCGCATTTTTAACGGCATTGAGGGCAGCGCCTCGTTCGGACTTCAGCTTTATCAGGCCGGCTGTTGACAGGTCGGTAATGACCTTTTCCGCCAGCCGGTGGATCTGCTCGTCTTTCAGGCGCATAGTGGTCCTTTCACAGTAAGGGCGACGGGGCTATTGTACTTGATTTGGTGCAGAATGCAACGATCAGAGCCTGTCCAAGTAAGCCTTGACCTCTGCTGCCAGCTCCGGTGAGTCGAGCAGGACCGAGAGCTCGTTGTTATGCTGCAAAGCGCTCTGGGAGAGGTTGTGGCTTCCGATAAAAACCAGGTGACCGTCAATGACAGCAACCTTGGTGTGTGTCGTTACTGACGGCGAGTCGAAAAATACCTTTACCCCGCCGCGGGACAGCAGGTCCGCGGTCTGCCGGTTATCGTTGTAAAGTGAGTCGCCTCCTGCAGGGGAGCGTTCTTTAGAGGGGCGTTCCAGCAAGACCGTGACATTAACACCCCGCTTTTGGGCGCGCACCAGCTCCTCGGCAATCTGCCGCGGCAGGTTGTTCCGTGCGGTGGTTGCCTTGAAGAGAAAGAAGGAAAGATAAATGCTTTTCCTGGCGGTGCGAATCCCTTCTGTCAGCGCTTCGGCAAACTCACGGTTCCTCAGCAGGGTTGTTTGCGCTGCATGGCTTGCTGCAGTTGCCGGCTCAGTGATCAGGATCGTGGCCAGCAGCACGGCGCTGATGATTTTTGCCGGGAAAACGGTCACTTGAACATGTCCATGACCTTGTCAAGAAAGCTCTTCCCCATGGGATGCACATCTTCGCTGCTGATCCGGGCAAACTCCTCCAGCAGCTCGCGCTGCTGCCGGTTCAGGTTGGTCGGTGTTTCCACCCTGACCACGACGAGCTGATCGCCCCGGCCATAACCCTGGAGCACCGGGATACCCTTGCCTCTGAGCCGGAAGATCTTACCGGATTGGGTACCTTCGGGAATCTTGAGCGAAACCTTGCCATCCAGGGTCGGGATCTGGATTTCTGCGCCAAGGGCCGCCTGGGTGAAACTGATCGGGGTTTCGCAGATAACATCATTCCCCTCGCGGGAAAATATCGGATGTTCGCGAACATTGATCAGGACGTAAAGATCACCATTGCCGCCCCCCTTGGTTCCCTGGCCGCCTTCGTTGGTGAGTTTCAGGCGGTTGCCGGTCTCTACACCGGGAGGTACCTTGACGGAAAGGGTCTTGGTGTCCTTGACGCTGCCGGAGCCACGACAGGTGCCACAAGGGTTGTCGAGAATCTTGCCTTCGCCGTTGCAATGGCTGCAGGTCCTGCTGACGCTGAAGAAACCCTGCTGGAAGCGAACCTGGCCTGCGCCACGACATGTCGGACAGGTTTTCGGCTCGGTGCCTGGTTTTGCGCCGGAGCCGCCGCAGGTATCGCACCGTTTGGCGTAAGGGACATCGATCTTTGTTTCCAGGCCGTTGGCTGCATCTTCAAAGCTGATATCAAGAGTGTACTGAAGGTCGTCGCCACGTCGTCCCCGGCCGCGCTGTCTGGCCCCACCGCCACCGAAGACGTCGCCGAAGATGTCGGAAAAGATATCGCCAAACGGAGTGCCGGCCCCGAAGCCGAAGCCGCCGGCGCCACCGAAGTTGTTGCCGCTGACACCAGCATGACCGAAGCGGTCGTACTGCGCCCTTTTTTCCGGGTCGGAGAGGATTTCGTAAGCTTCGCTTACCTCTTTGAACTTGTCTTCAGATGCCTTGTCCCCTTGGTTCTTATCCGGGTGAAACTGGATGGCAAGCTTGCGGTACGCCTTCTTGATCTCGGTTTCAGAGGCATTCTTATGGACTTCAAGAATCTCGTAATAATCTCGTTTTTCACCGTTGGCCAAAATCTACCCCTTAGGAACGCAAAGAGGCAGAGGCCGGAATCCGGCCACTGCCTGCTGCTTGGAAAAATTGTTAATATTGTACAGAGTGGCGCTGTAATGGCGCCATTACTTCTTGTCGTCCTTTACCTCTTCAAAATCGGCATCTACTACTTTCTCGCCTTTAGGGGCAGCGCCGGAGGCGGCATCGGCACCTTGTGGCTCCCCGTCTGACTGCTGCTGGGCGGCCTGGGCCTGTGCGTAAACCGCTTCAGCCAACTTGTGGGCGGACTGCATCAGTTCGTCGCTCGCTTTTTTGATGGCTTCGGCATCTTCACCTTCCATGGCTTTTTTGAGAGCAGCAACGCCAGACTCGATCTTCGCTTTGTCGTCAGCGCCGATCTTGTCGCCGTGCTCACTCAGGGACTTTTCGGTGCTGTAGACCAGGCTGTCGGCATGGTTCTTCGCCTCAATCAGCTCACGTTTCTTCTTGTCCTCTGCCGAATGGGCCTCAGCTTCCTTGACCATTCTGTCAATCTCGTCTTTGGAAAGACCTGAAGATGCGGTAATCCTGATCGACTGTTCCTTGCCGGTGCCCAGATCCTTGGCCGAGACATGAACGATACCGTTGGCATCGATGTCGAAGGTGACCTCAATCTGCGGTACTCCTCTCGGTGCCGGCGGGATGCCGGTCAGCTCGAAATTGCCGAGGGTCTTATTGGTGGAGGCCATTTCCCGTTCGCCTTGAAGAACATGGATGGTAACTGCGGGCTGGTTGTCCGCTGCAGTAGAAAACACCTGGCTCTTTCTGCAGGGGATAGTGGTGTTCTTCTCGATCAGCCTGGTCATAACCCCGCCAAGGGTCTCAATCCCCAAAGAAAGCGGTGTTACGTCAAGCAGCAGCACATCCTTTACATCCCCTTTGAGCACGCCACCCTGGATCGCTGCGCCGATGGCAACAACCTCATCCGGGTTCACCCCTTTGTTCGGGGCCTTGCCAAAGATATCCTGGACTCGCTTCTGTACGGCAGGCATCCGGATCATCCCGCCAACCAGAATAACCTCGTCGATTTCAGAGGCTGACAGCCCGGCATCCTTGAGAGCGGTGCGGCATGGGCCTTCCAGCTTGTCGAGCAGGTCAGCGCAAAGTGCTTCCAGTTTTGCCCTGGACAGCTTCAGGTTGAGATGTTTCGGCCCGCTGGCGTCGGCAGTGATGAACGGCAGATTGATGTCGGTTTCCATGGAGCCGGACAGCTCGCATTTAGCCTTCTCAGCCGCCTCTTTGAGGCGCTGGAGCGCCATTTTATCGTTCCTGAGGTCAAAGCCCTGCTCTTTTTTGAACTCGTCGGCAATCCAGTCGATGATTTTCTGGTCGAAATCTTCACCACCGAGGAAGGTGTCGCCGTTGGTGGACTTGACCTCGAATACGCCGTCGCCCAGTTCGAGGATCGAGATGTCGAAGGTGCCGCCGCCGAGGTCGAATACTGCGATTTTTTCATCCTTCTTCTTGTCCAGACCATAGGCAAGAGCGGCAGCAGTCGGCTCGTTGATGATCCTGAGAACGTTGAGACCGGCAATCTTGCCGGCGTCCTTGGTTGCCTGCCGCTGGGAGTCGTCAAAGTAGGCAGGCACGGTGATGACGGCATCGGTAACCGTCTCACCCAAATAGTCCTCAGCAGTCTTCTTCATTTTCTGCAGAACTATGGCAGATATCTCCGGCGGCGAGAACTTCTGGCCGCGGGCCTCAACCCAGGCATCACCATTGTCGGCTTTGACGATCTTGAACGGCGAGATGGCGATATCCTTACGCACTGCCTCGGAATCGAACTTGCGCCCGATCAAGCGCTTGATGGCGAACAGGGTGTTTTCAGGGTTGGTAACGGCTTGGCGTTTCGCCTGCTGTCCTACCAGACGCTCGCCGTTTTCAGCTACGCCTACCATGGAAGGTGTGGTCCGGCTCCCTTCGGAGTTGGCTATGACAACCGGTTCTCCCCCCTCCATGATTGCGACACAGGAGTTGGTGGTCCCGAGGTCTATTCCTATTACCTTGCTCATCGTGTTCCTCCTTCATTATTCCCATTCGGGTTCTATGCTTAAACTATGTATTAATATCCAGAAATCAAGAGCAGCCTAGAGTTATTTTGCAACAGTCACCATTGCCGGTCGGAGCAGCCGCTCGTTCAGCAGGTAGCCCTTCTGGAAGATGTCCACAATGGTATTCGGTTCCTGCCCTGCTTTTTCCACTTGTGACATTGCCTGGTGCAGGGCCGAGTCAAACGGCGTGCCAGGGGCTGTCTCCAAAGCGACAACGCCGAATTTGCGCAGAGAGCCCAGCAGCATGTCCAGGGTCATTTTAACGCCGGTGATGATCGGGTCCTGAGTGTCGTCAGCAGTATGGGCCAGTGCCCGTTCCATATTGTCCACTGCCGGCAGAATCTCCATTATCAGCGATTCGTTGCCGTACTTCTGGATTTCTTCCTTTTCTTTCTGGACCCGCTTCCGGTAGTTTTCAAGATCCGCCCGTTCGCGAACGAATTTGTCCCAGTTGGCGGCACACTCCGCCTCTTTCTCTGCCAGGGCCTTTTCCAGCTCTACCAGGCGGTCATCACCAGCCTCGGCCGGGTTTTTTTCAGATGCGTGCTGAGATGTTTCATTGGCCTCTTCGGCCTTATTATCCTTGTGCTTTTTCTTGTCCACGTTGATCAACTCCTTGAGACATTATCGGTCGCCATCGAGCAGGCGGCTTACAAGTTTTGCCGTATAGTCAACAACTGGGATTACCTTGGCGTATCCCATTCTGGTGGGGCCGATAACCCCCAGAACTCCCAGGGAGTTTCTGCCGGTGCGATAGGTGGAGGTAATGACGCTGATGCCGGCCATCTGCGAGAGACGTGACTCGGCGCCTATGAAAATATTGAATCCCTCGGCATCCATGCACCGATCCAGCAGGCCTACCAGATGATTCTTTTCCTCAAAGGTGCGGAACATCTCCTTCATTTTGCCGATATCGGCAAACTCGGGGAGTTCCATGATGTTGGTCTGGCCCTCCAGGAATATTTCAGAATCTGAATCCCCCATGGTCTTCTGAGACAGAGCAATGGCCTGGGACATCAGCCGGTCATACCTGGTTTTTTCGTCCTGCATTTCGAGGATCAGGCGACTCTTTACCTGGGAGATCGTCAAACCCTGCAACATCCCGTTGAGATAGTTATTCATTCGTTCGAGGTCAGCAGGATTAACCAGTTCGTCGGATTCAATGATTTTGTTTTGTACGGAGCCGGTCTGCGAAACAAGAATGACCAGAATCCGGTTGCCCGACAGTTTGACAAACTCGATCTGTTGCAGCACCGCTGCTGTAAAGCGGGGAGCCACAACAACACCCATGTAGTGGGAGACTGAAGACAAGATGCGGCTGGTGTCGCGCAGCACCGATCCTATATCCCGCCCGTCGATAGAGCACCGGCGGCGGATCTCCTCCCGCTCGTTGCGGCTTACCCTGCGGACAGCAAGCAGGGAATCGACGTAAAGCCGGTAGGCCTTGTCGGTCGGGACACGACCGGCCGAGGTGTGTGGTGAGGTGAGGTATCCCATCTCTTCCAGGTCTGACATGACGTTGCGGACCGTTGCCGGAGACAGGTCGAGCGGGTGGCGACGCGTGATGGTCCTGCTTCCTACCGGCTCTGCCGTAAGGATGTAGTCCTCAATAATCGCTTCCAGGATCTGTTTGCTTCTGTCGTTCAGGTCACTCTGCATATGTCCGCCGAAAAAAATAGCACTCTCTGTTCCGGAGTGCTAAACCTTGATTGATAAAGTAATGACCGAAAACACCTTTGTCAAGGTATTTTCAGGAAAAAAGAGGGGGATCACGCGAAGTCGGCGAACACTAGATTTGCCAGCAGAACCCCTTGCGCAGTGAGGGCGATGCGGCTGTTTTTTAAAAGCAGCAGGCCATTGGCGAGATGCCGTTCAACAACTCCGGGGAATGCTTCCATAATGGATATGCCGAATTCTGTTCTGAATACCTCCGGGTCGACTCCCTCGATCATTCTCAGTCCGAGGAACATGGCCTCGCCCATGGCATCCTGTTGCGTAAGGTGTTCAGCAGCTTCGCTGAATTTAGGGGAAGAAGATGACAGGCAATACTCCTCGATGCCGGGAGGGTTGCTCCAGCGTTTCCCGAAATCCGGCTTACACAGAAAAGAATGGGCACCCGCCCCGAATCCCAGATAATTCCCCCTGCGCCAGTAAACCTGATTATGCCGGGACCGGCGACCCGGTCGGGCAAAATTTGCTACCTCATAATGCTCATATCCGGCAGATGCCAGTAACGATATGGCCTGCTCGAACATTTCGGCTGACTCGTCGTTGTCGGGGAGAGGCAGTTCTCCCTGCTCCTCCATTCGGGCAAAAGGGGTCCCTTCCTCGATGGTAAGGCCATAGATTGAGAGATGATCAGCGCCAAGCGCTAAAGCCTCTCTTAGGGTCTGCTGCCAGTGAGCGGGCGTCTGGCCGGGGAGTGAGTGGATCAGGTCGATGCCGATATTGTTGAACCCGGCCTTGCGAGCCATCTCTACGGCTGCTCTCGCCTGTTGTGCCGTGTGAATTCGGCCGAGCATTGCCAGCATCACATCATCCAGCGACTGGACGCCGATGGACAGTCTATTTATTCCGGCAGCACGGTATCCTGCCAGGGATTCTTCCGTTACGGTGCCGGGGTTAACTTCCAGGGTAATCTCGGCCTCAGCAACCAGATGATAATGGCTGTTTGCAGTTGCAACCAGCTGTTTGATGAGCTGCGGGGCCAGCAATGACGGCGTGCCGCCGCCGAGATAAACCGTTTCGGTCCTGGGAAGCTCAGGCAGGTCTTTGGCTTGAGACTCCATCTCGCGGACCACCGCGACAATGTAATCTTCATGGGTGACAGTGGCGTTGTCCTGCGAAGCAAAGTCGCAATAGAGGCATTTGCGGAGGCAAAACGGGATATGGAGGTAGAGGGAGAGATTCATGACAATGATGATATGGCATTGTCAGGGTGAAAGTACAGGTTAAAACAGGTTGAAATGCACAGCGCTTGACAGTAAACTTGCAATGTTGTGCAAGAGCCTGGGCACTGATTTCCAAAGGAGGTTTGGCATGTCAGGAACAATCCGCGCCGCTGCCATTCAGATAAACATCCAACTCGGCGATATCGATGCCAATGTTACCAGGGTCAGGGAGGCGGTGGCTGCTGTGGCTGGCCAGGGTGTGCAGCTTGCCGTGTTGCCGGAGGTCTGGAGCAGCGGCTTTGCCTACCGGGAACTGACTGAGCTGGCGCAACGGACCCCCGAGCTGGTTGAGGAGATGGGGCGGTTGTCCGCTGAATACAATATGGTGCTGGTCGGGAGCTTGCCCGAGCCGGATGGCGACAAGGTCTGCAACACCGCGTACCTTATGGACAAGGGGCAACTGGTCGGCAAATACCGGAAGATACATCTCTTTTCCCTGATGAATGAAGACCGCTCCTTTACCGGCGGCGACCGATGGCTGGTGGCGGATACCAGTGTGGGGCGGATCGGCGTGTTTATCTGTTACGACCTCCGCTTTCCGGAACTGGCACGGAGGCTGGCCCTGGAGGGTGCCGAGATTATTGTCGTGCCGGGTGAGTGGCCAAAACCGCGAGAAGAGCATTGGCGGACATTGCTGCGCGCCCGAGCCATCGAGAACCAGCTGTTCGTGGTTGCCGCCAACTGCTGCGGCATGACCGGCAAGCTCGATTTCTTCGGCATGAGCATGATCATCGACCCGAAAGGGGTGGTAATGGCCGAAGGTGGTTATGAGCCGGCAGCAATCATTGCCGATCTGGATTTCGAGGATATGTATAAGTGGCGCGAGCAGATACCCTGTTTCCGGGACCGCAAGCCCCAATGCTATTAAAATCGTGTTGACTAACCAGGTCGTTAGGCATATTTATGCACCATTGTTCTCAGACAGTTTAACTAGTTTCCGTCCGGAAAGGGTTCTTTTCCGCCCTGGCGGTGTCAATCTTCGGGATTACTTGTGCGGCGTACAGTAGTACGCCTCCGCGCAATCCCTTGATTTCCTTGCCAGGACGAAAAATCCCTCCATTCCGAATCGGAAACAGCTATTTTCTCATCCGGGCTTCCGGATGGAAACTAACTAGGGGGTATCAACCGTGGCATTTTTCGCCGGCACAGGACTGGTAGTAAAATTAGTCCTCTTCATCCTGCTCTATTTCTCAGTGGTCTCGTGGGCCATCATCTTCTACAAACTGCTCCAGGTCCATCGGGCCAACAATGAATCCAACCGATTCATGGACTTTTTCTGGAAAACCAAGAAGTTCGATGCAATTAATTCGCAGCTGGACCGCTTTGCCAATTCTCCCCTGACAGTCCTTTTCAGTGAAGGATATTCGGAGCTGAAGAAACTAATGGAGCAAGGTGACACCGTTGCCTCGGAAGGTGGCGTCAGCACCGATCTTGGCGGCATCGACAATATTGCCCGCGCCCTGCGCCGCGCAACCACTTCGGAGATCACCCGGCTCGAGAAATACCTGACGTTCCTGGCAACTACCGGTTCGACCGCCCCGTTTATCGGTCTTTTCGGTACGGTATGGGGGATAATGACAGCCTTCAAGGGGATCGGTGAGACCGGTTCCGCGTCGCTCGCCGTTGTTGCTCCGGGCATTGCCGAAGCGCTCATTGCCACGGCTATCGGCCTGGTTGCCGCCATCCCGGCGGTAATGGGCTACAATCACTTTCAGAACAAGATCAAGGTTCTGATCGGCGAGATGGACAATTTTTCCACGGAATTTCTCAACATCGTCCAGCGCACGTTCGCGAAAAAATAGGGGTTTCATATGGATATCGGGAACAGGAACTCCGACCGCGGAACAATGTCGCAGATCAACGTCACCCCGCTGGTTGACGTCATGCTGGTTCTGCTGGTCATATTCATGGTAACCGCGCCGATGATGCAGCAGGGGGTACAGGTCAATCTCCCCAAGGCGGAAACCAAGTCGCTCAAATCCCCGGAGGAAGCGGTGGTGGTTTCGATCGAGAAGAGCGGCCGGATCTATATCGACAAGGTCGAGATCGCGCAGGGAGAATTGAAGACCAAGCTGTCGGCGATGTTTGTGAACAAGACCAAGAAAGAGGTTTTCCTCAAGGCTGACCGCGATGTGCCTTACGGAGAGGTGGTCAAGACCATGGCCGAGATCAAAGGCGCTGGTGTCGAGCGGCTGGGGATGGTCACGGAGCCGGCTCAGAAGCAATGATTTCTCCTATAAAGCGAAGTGATCATGGGCTGCTGACGGTCCTGCCCGTTTCACTTCTTCTTCATGTTACGATTTACGGGCTTTTTGTCTGGCTCCATTTTTTCCCTTCCGCGTCTTTTAAGGAAGCGCCGGTATACTATGTGGACATGGTGAACCTGCCGGTTGAATCCCCCCAGCACGGCTCGCCTGCTGCAGAAGGCAATGAGCCCGCTCCTCCCCCACCAGTAAAGACAGCCGCCCCGGAAATGAAGCTGCCGGTAAAAGATACCGGCAAGGCAAAGGCTGCTGCCAAAGGGGCCAAACCGGTACTTTCGCCCAAACAGCCTGTAGAAGAAAGCTCAAAAGACTTTGAAGAGCGTTTGGCAAGGCTGGAACGTGCAACAGACGCGCGCCATGAGGCTGCTGCCATGGAAGCTCTCAGGAAAAAGGCTATCAGCCGGGGCAAAGGTCAGGCGGGCATGCCGGGCGGCATCGGCACCGAGGCAGGCAGCGACTATGCCAGCTATATCCGGTCAAGGCTGGTCGATGCCTTTAAGACCACGATAGCCTACCAGGACAAGTCACCACGTACCGTTGTCGTGTTGACCATCGATAGAAATGGTAAGGTCATCAAGCGGCGTAACGAAAGCTCAACCGGTGACCGGCTTTTCGAGGATTCCGTAAACCGCGCCATTGTTAAGGCTGAAAAGGATTTTCGCCCCCCTCCCGGCGGCGGAACCTTTGAATACGGGTTTATCTTTACCGCCCAGGGAGTAGGTAAGCAGTGAAAACAGATCGTTGCAAAGCTGGGGCCGGGCTAATGCTGCTGCTCCTTTTTTCTTTTGTGTTGTTTGTTGCCCCGCGCGATCTTTCCGGTCAGCAGGGCTATCTTGAAGTTTCTGCGCCCGGCAACCGCCTGCTGCAGATGGCGATTGCCCCTCCCGCCGCCTTGTCGGGAGCAGCCGATGCTGAGGTCAGCCGGACGATAATTGATGTCTTCCGGTTTGATATGTCTTTTGCCGGGCCGTTTGCGGTTAGCGAGCCAAAGGTTGCTGAGTCGCGCAGCGGCATCAGGATTGGCGAGTTCGATATGCCATCGTGGCGGAACGCCGGAACCGATCTCCTGATCAAGAGCGGCTATGTGGTGTCCGGGGACGCCGTCTCCATCGAGTTCCGGCTTTATGACGTGCTCACCGAAAAGGAGCTGGCCGCCAAGCGCTATACCGGCTCCAAAAGAGATCTCAGACGAGTGGTTCACACCTTTTCCGACGATGTCATGTCGGCTATGACCGGCATTCGCGGGCCGTTTACCTCAAAGTTGGCCTTTGTTTCCACGGCAACAGGGAACAAGGAAATATATTTGATGGATTATGACGGTCAAAACGTCCAGCGGATCACCAAGAACGGTTCGATCAACCTTTACCCAGATTTCTCCCCGAATGGCCGGGAACTGATCTACACCTCCTACAAGAAGGGGAATCCTGACCTGTATCGTCGGGAGCTCTCCAGTGGCGCAGAGGCCAAGGTTACTACTGCTCGCGGCACTAATATCACTGGTGCCTTTGCGCCGGATGGCAACAGGATAGCGCTGTCGATGAGCAAGGACGGCAATGCGGAAATATATATCCTGAGTAAAGAGGGGAAGCAGTTGGCGCGGCTGACAACCAACGATGCCATTGACATTGCTCCGGCATGGTCTCCGGATGGGCAGCAGATCGCTTTTGTCTCGGACCGGCTCGGCAAGCCGCAGATATTCATAATGGGGGCTGATGGCAAAAACGTCCGGCGACTGACCACCAGTGGTGCCTATAATGTGAGCCCACGATGGTCGCCACGGGGAGACCGGATTACCTATTGCCGCCAGATGAATGGCGGGTTCCAGATATTTTCGATAAACCCTGACGGTTCCGGAGATACCCAGCTCACCCGCGAAGGGAGCAATGAGCACGCTCGCTGGTCGTCCGATGGTCGGTATCTTGCTTTCAGCTCAAAGCGCGGTGGTCGTGAGGCTATCTATATCATGAGAAGTGACGGCACCGGCCAGACAAAAGTTTCCCGTGGCGGCAATGCCGATTCCCATCCGGTCTGGTCGCCCCGCTGGTAGTTAATTTATTTCCATTATGAAGAGATGAAGGATTGAAAACATTTCAGGCTTATGTATAATTAATTCTGTTTTTAGAAACTGTTATTTTTATTATTTTACTGATCAAACGCTGTAAAGGGGGATGAAATGCGTAAGGTTATTTGCAAGCTGTCGTTAGTCATTTTTTGTGGTGCGCTCATGATGAGCGGTTGTACCAAGGAGCAGGTGGTAAAGGATGAGGCTCTGGCTCCGGCTGCAGCAGAGCAGAAAGCCAAGCAGGCTGAAGCAACGAAAAAACCTGTAAAAGAAGAGACGGTTGTGTCTCCTGCCATAAAAGAGTCGCCGGTAGCCAAGGACGAGGCTGCAGCTGCCGCCACTGCTGCCAAGGATCAGTCCAATGGTCTGAGCACGGTCTACTTTGACTTCGACTCAGCCATTCTGACCCCGTCAACCCGCGACACTCTTTCCAGCAATGCAGCGATTTTGTTGAAGAAGCAGACCGGAGTTAAGGTCCAGATTGAAGGTCATTGCGATGAGCGCGGTTCGGCAGAATACAACCTGGCTCTGGGCGAGAGACGGGCCAAATCAGCCAT
The DNA here is from genome assembly GCF_018476885.1 of Geoanaerobacter pelophilus. Taxonomy (NCBI): domain Bacteria; kingdom Pseudomonadati; phylum Thermodesulfobacteriota; class Desulfuromonadia; order Geobacterales; family Geobacteraceae; genus Geoanaerobacter; species Geoanaerobacter pelophilus. The sequence goes on along the minus strand of NZ_JAHCVJ010000004.1, from coordinate 338,655 downwards.
GAACTATCTTGTCACCATGGGCGTTCCGGCGAGCAGGCTGTCCACAATCAGTTACGGCAAGGAAAAGCCGGTAGATCAGGGACACGACGAGGCGGCGTGGAGCAAGAACCGCCGGGCAGGGTTTGTTGTCACCAAATAGATTTATGTGAAAAATCATGATTAAGGAGCCGGTGACGGCTCCTTTTTTCGTTGGGCACCGGTACTGACTGAGAGGTGAATATGCAAGGTGTGAAAATAGGGTTATTGGCTGCCGGTCTGCTGCTTGCCGGAGGCTGCGCAACCAGGGGAGACCTGGATTCTCTGCAGCAGGACCTGGAGGAGATGAAGGGGCGGACCCTCAAGGTTGAAAAAGAGCTGGGGGGAGTGCGGAGTGAGGCCCGGGAAGGGTTGGAGAGCAACCTCAAAGGGTTTCAAAAAGATATCGACTCGTTACGTAAAATGACAGCCGATTTGCAGGCAGCTGTCGACGCCTCCAAGGTTGATCTGCAGGTTATGGGGGGCAAGGTTGATGATTTTGCCCTGCAGGCAAAAAAGCCTGCCGATGACCTGACCCTGCTTCGCGAAGATGTTGACCGCAAAAATACCGGCGTCGAGAAGCGGCTGGAAAAGATAGAGAAAAACCTTGAGGAACTGCAGAAAAACGTCACAGAACTGCGGAGCCGTGAGGCAGAGAAAACCCCGGACGCCATCTATCAAAAAGGGATCGATGCCTACAAGGCAGGTGATTTTGCCAAATCCCGCGAGCAGTTGAGCCGGTTCATCGAGCTGTTTCCAAAACACGAACTGACGGCAAATGCCCATTATTGGCTGGGCGAGACCTATTATTCCGAAAAGATTTATGACCAGGCCATCCTTGAATTTGAAAAGGTGGTCAAGGAGTTTCCCGCTAAAGGGAAAGCCCCGGCAGCACTGCTCAAGCAGGCCATGGCTTTCAAAGAGCTTGATGATGCCAAGAGCGCCCGGTTTGTCTACAAAAAGCTGATTGAAAACTATCCGCTGGCTGATGAGGTCAAGGTCGCCAAGGAGAAGCTGAAGGAGCTGAAGTAAAAAGAAAAGGCGAGGAGATGATCCTCGCCTTTCTTGCCTCAAACTGGAGATTTTATGTTTAGGCTTTTGTCTGTTCCGAAACAGGCTCTTTTTTCGGCTCGGCAGGCTTAGCGTAAGCGGCATCTGCCTCCTTCAACTGCTGTTCCTTCTCTGCCGCCTCTTTTGCCAAGCGTTCCTTCTCTTCTTCTGCCCTGGCTTCGTCGCTTAAGTTCTGCCGGAAATCGTCTGAAGCCCTTTTGAACTCAGCCAAGCCCTTGCCCAGTGACCGGGCGATGTCAGGGAGTTTTTGCGGGCCGATTACGATGAGTGCGATTACCAGGATGATTATCAATTCAGGCATGCCGATGCCAAACATTGTAGCCTCACTTTTTGTTAGAGATTTGAAACGAATAATAGAGGCTTTAGCCGGCAGTGTCAAGTGAACAAGGGGGAGGCTTGACCAGTCATGGCAAGTGGCGTATAAACTGATAACATCACTTATCTATGGGAGGGTACAACATGTTTAAAAAGCTGTTCATTGCTCTTGCACTTTGCCTGATCACCGCTTCAGTGGGGTTCGCAGCCGGTGGACCTGCCAAGAACCCGGTTGTGCTGATGGAAACATCTTTGGGAAATGTGAAGATCGAGCTTTTCCAGAAAGAGGCCCCGATTTCGGTTAAGAATTTTCTGGACTATACTGCCAGCGGCTTTTATAACGGCACGATCTTCCACCGCGTCATCGGCAACTTCATGATCCAGGGTGGCGGGTTTACCCCTGACATGGTGCCCAAAAAGACCAATGCCCCGATCAAGAACGAGGCGAGCAACGGTCTTAAGAACGACCGTGGAACCATAGCGATGGCTCGTACCATGGACCCGAACAGCGCAACTGCCCAGTTTTTTATTAATGTGGTAGACAACCCGAACCTGAACCGGCCCAACCCTGATGGCAATGGCTATGCAGTATTCGGCAAGGTTGTCGAAGGGATGGACGTAGTTGATAAGATCAAGGCGGTCAAGACCGGAATGAATAAGGGGTTCCGCGACGTGCCGGAAACAATGGTCCTGATAAAATCGGTAAAGCTGGTCAAATAAGACATAAGGGCGCCAAGCGGCGCCCTTTTTGTATTGGACAGGAGAGAGCATGAACAGGATAGCCTATCTTTTTATTGCCGCGATTCTCTTTGTGCCGACACTGTCGGTTGCGGCACCAGCCCCCCCAGTTTGGTCCAGTCAGTCTGACCGGGAGGAGGTCTCACTCACCGTCTATAACTCCAATCTTGGCCTGATCAGGGATCGCAGAAACATTGTTGTTCCGAAGGGGAGCTCCGAGCTGCGTTTCATGGATGTGGCGGCCCAGATTATCCCGGCAAGTGTTCAGGTATCCACCTTCGGTAACCAGATTCAGGTCCTTGAACAGAACTACGAATACGACCTCCTTAGCCCGCAGAAGCTACTCGACAAATATGTCGGCAAAGAGGTCAGGCTTTATCAGAAGAATCCCTACACCGAGCGGGAAGAAGAACTGAAGGCGACACTACTTGCCAACAATGGTTCGCCGATCTACAAAATAGGCAATGACATCACCTTCAACCATCCTGGAAGGGTCTTGTTTCCCGAGGTCCCGGCAGATCTGATTGCCAGCCCCACTCTGGTCTGGCTGCTGGAAGGTTCTGATACCGGCAAGCGCCAGATCGAGGCAAGCTACCTGACTGCCGGTATCAGCTGGAAGGCCGACTATGTCCTGACCCTGGGGAGAGATAGCAGCCTTGCCGACCTAGCCGGCTGGGTTACCATTGATAACCGGAGTGGTGCAACCTATCGCAACGCCAGGCTCAAGCTTGTCGCGGGTGACGTGAACCGGGTCCGCGAGGACCAGCAACGGCCGAGGATGTACAAGAGTGCTATGATGGAGGCGGCGGGCGCAGCTCCCCAGTTCAAGGAAGAAGGGTTGTTCGAATACCATCTTTATTCCCTGCAGCGGCCATCTACCATCAAGGATAATCAAACCAAGCAGATCAGCCTGCTTGCAGCAGTTGCCCTCCCAGTCAGAAGAGAGTTGATCATGCGGGCCGAGCAGATGTGGTACGGCAATTCGCAGGGAGGCGGCACAACAAAACAGAAAGTCGGGGTGTTCGTCGAGTTTGAAAACCGGGAGACAACCGGTCTCGGCATGCCTTTGCCCAAGGGTACGATCAGGGTCTACCAGCAGGATACCGATGCTACCCTGCAGTTTGTCGGCGAGGATTCTATCGACCATACCCCGAAAGACGAAAAAGTCAGGATCAAGGTCGGGGATGCCTTTGACGTGTCAGCTACCAGGCGGCAGGCTGACTGGAGGAAGCTCGCCAGTGACAGTTTCGAGGCGGCCTGGGAGGTAGCCATAACAAACCACAAGAAAGAGGACATTACTGTCAAGGTTATTGAACCGATGACCGGTGACTGGCAGGTGAGCGACTCATCGCTACCTGCGGTCAAAAGCGACAGCCAGGCTGTGGAGTTCTCGGTGCCGGTGAAAAGTGGCGACAAGGCCATCCTGACCTACCGGGTGAGAGTACGCTACTAGACACTGTGGAGGTCCAGGCGATGGCGGAAGCGCCATCGCTGAACACCTCTGCTTCACTGTTTTCATTGTTCTGTCTCACCCTGCTGTTTCGGAAACCCCCATCCTGACGACAACCTGATGCTTTACCAGACCCTGCTCCAGTTCGATAACTCCATTGGATACAGTCTGGCCATCCATCTCCACCCATAAAACACCGCGTTCGCAGCCGTGGGGATTCTCCACCCGGATCGCATAGATCGTTTCCCCGTGGCGATAGCTGAGGCTGAACCCCGGCCACGCCGCCGGGATAACCGGATTAATCCGCAGTTGTCCGCCCCGCACCTGTAGCCCCAACACCTCTTCAACCCAGGCCCGGTACATCCAGGCTGCCGAACCGGTATACCAGGACCAGCCACCCTGGCCGACTCGGCCGGGCAACCGGTAGACATCGGCTGCGACCACATAGGGCTCAATTCCGTAGTGCCAGACCGCTGCCGCATCGCGGGCATGCTCGATCGGGTTGAGCATGCGTAACAGCTGCACCGCCCGTTCGCCATCCCCTTTACGGGCCATGGCCATGGCCATCCAGAGGGCGGCATGGGTGTACTGTCCGCCGTTCTCGCGCACCCCGGGGGGATAACCTTTGATGTAACCCGGCGAAGGTGCGGATTTGTCAAACGGAGGCTCGAAGAGAAGCACCATCCCCTCATCTTCGCAGACGAGATGGTTCCAGGCCGACTCCAGGGCCTGATCGGCACGCTCCGGGTCGGCGGCACCCGATAGCCATCCCCACGATTGGGGAAGCGAATCGATCCTCGCTTCCCTGTTCAACGAGGAGCCAAGCGGGGTGCCGTCATCGAAGGTCCCACGCAGATACCACTCGCCGTCCCAGCCGGCTTGCTCGACCCGCTGGGCCAGCTCAGTTCTCTCTTTCAGGTAGGTTTTCTCCAGTTCCGGTTGCTGCATGAGGCTGGAGAGTTCGGCCATCCCCTGCAACAGATCACAGAGGAACCAGGCGAGCCATACGCTTTCACCCTTGCCGTTGGCCCCCACCAGGTTCATTCCGTCGTTCCAATCCCCGGTTCCGATCAAAGGGAGGCCATTGGGCCCGGTTGTCAGGCCACGGCTGACAGCGCGCCGACAGTGTTCAAAGAGCGTAGCGCGCTCATGGGTTATTTCTGGCGAGGAGAATACCTCGTGCTGATCAGCCGTCAGCGTGGCGGCATTGAGGAAGGAAACATCTTTATGCAGGATACCTGGATCGCCGGTCGTCCGGACATACTGGGCAACCACATACGGGAGCCAGAGGAGGTCGTCGGAGATACGCGAACGTATTCCGGCCCCAGTCGGCGGATGCCACCAATGCTGGACATCCCCCTCCTGGAACTGCCGGCTGGCGGCCAGCAGTATCTGGTCAGCCGCCAGTTCCGGCCGGGCGTAGAGGAACGCCATGACATCCTGCAACTGATCGCGAAAACCGAAGGCTCCGCCGGACTGGTAAAAGGCAGAACGCCCCCAGATGCGGCAGCTCAGGGACTGGTATTGCAGCCAGCGGTTGACCAAGAGGTCGGCCGCAAGTTCAGGGGTATGTACTTCAACCGTGCCGAGCAGCGTATCCCACCACGCCCTGGTCCGATCAAATGCGTTCTCGAAGGCCAGATCCTCCCGGTAACTGATCACCAGCTTCCGGGCTTCTGCCATGGAGCCGGCCTGGCCGAGCATGCAGGTGATGTCGCGTTGCTCACCCGGCGCCAGTTCCAGGCTAACCCGGAGAACGGCGCACGGGTCCAGGCCCGCCCCGGTTCGCTGTGACAGCCGGGTCAGCTCCATGCCGAGCGGATTGGCCAGGGAGCGGTTGCGGCCGATAAAGGCGGTGCGATCACCACCGTAGGAATCAACCTGGGGAACCAGGGCTACGAAGGCGACCCGCTCTCCGTACTCAGGGTGGTAGCGGTTGCGGGCTAGCAGCGCCAGGGCTTCGTCGTCCCAGCTGGTCATTACATGCATCTGGGAGGTTTCGCGGTTTTCACCGAGGGTCAATTCCACATAGTAGGTCAGCGACAGCTGACGCTTTCTTGAAGAGGCATTGGTGAGCCGCAATCGCTGCAGTTTGATCGGCTCTCCCCCGTTTTCGTCCACCGGCACGAAGACGGTCAGTTCCTGCTCAATAGCGTTACTGTTATGCTCGAATACGGTATAACCCGCTCCGTGCCGGGCGCGATAGGCGGACTCATCGCGGAGCGGTCCTGCAGTCGGCGACCAGAAGACGCCGCTCTCTTCGTCGCGGATATAAAGAGCCTCGGAAGCCGGGTCCAGCACCGGGTCGTTCGACCAGCCGGTCAAGCGGTTACGCTGGCTGTTGCCATACCAGGTGAAGCCGGAGCCGGTTTCGCTGATCATGGTGCCAAAGGAGGGGTTGGCGATGACGTTCACCCAGGGAGCCGGGGTATTGGTGTTCGGGCCGAGATAGATCGCGTATTCCCGCCCATCCTGGGTAAAGCCGCCGAGGCTGTTGAAGTAATTCAGTTCCATGAAGGGGAGTGGGGCCGAAGCATCGCGGGTGGCGCGTTTGCGGGCCAGCTTTTCAAATGTTTCGGGAGCCTCAACCGGCAGCCCCAATTGCTGGGGCAGGGTGCCGCGCGCTGCCACCAGCACGACACTGGCGGCCGCCTTGAGCAGTTTGAGATCCTCCTCCGGAATCTGCGCCGAGCTTTTCAGGAATACCCCTCCGGCCCTGGTTGTCGCTGCAGAGAAGGCATGGGCCTGGATCAACTGCTCCAGCCGTTCTTGGAGAGGCCGCTCATAGCCACCTGACTCCTCATTGAGGATCACCAGATCTGTGGACAGGCCGTGCATTCGCCAATAGGTGTGGGCCTGGAGCATCTGCCGCACCAGGCTGATATCGCGCCCCTCGCCGATGGTGATCAGGGAGATTGGGAGGTCACCGGAGATTCCATAGGGCCACAGACCTGCCTGCCACTTGCGGTTCTCTGCCAGACGTTCTGCAGGCGGCCGCATGAGCTGATCGGGAAACAGCAGGTAGCTCGCCAGCTGCTGAAAGCGCCGCGCTTCGTCGGGCTGGATGTGCAACTGTTGCAACTGCTGTTGTGCCGAGCGCCAGGCAAAATCCATGGCCCGCTCGATGGCATGGGGGTCACGATACTTATCCATCAAAAGCACTAGCTGCTCGCGGCTGCCCCCGCTGGCAAGCACCAGGGAAACCTGGGCGCGCTCCCCCGGTTGCAGGACGAGACTTTTCCTCAGGCTTAAGCTAGGATCAAGGACATAACCCTGGCTGTTGCCGAGAGGTTTCACTGCGCCCATGGGATTGGCCGGAGTTCGGCCGCGGCCGATGAACCGTCCCCGGTCGGTTTCAAATTGGAACTCGTGTGGCGTAGTGGAGGTTCCATCTTCGGTATGGTGTAGCGTCAGGCAATGGGCCACGTATAGGGGTGATTCGTTTTCACTGCGTGGTCGGCGGAAGGCGAGGAGCGCTTGCTGCTCGGGGAGCGCCTCGGTCTGGATGAACAGCTTGTTGAAGGCCGGGTGCTGGCGGTCCGCGTTGTGGGGTGCCATGGAGAGTTCAACGTAGCTGGTGAGGTTGAGCATGCGGACCCGGCTGGAGCGGTTCATCAGGGTAATACGGCGAACTTCCAGGTCGTCTTCCGGCGAGACGATGACCTCGGTTTCAGTGTGGATACCGTTATCGGAACGACGGAACAGTGCCCGGTCTGACGTGAATTCTGCGGCATAACCTTCAAGCGTGCCGCCGACCGGATGATAGGTGGTGGACCAGACACGATCCGGATCGGCCTCATGGATATAGCAAAAGGTCCCTTGGCTGTCACAGGTCTGATCCGACCGCCACCGGGTGAGTTCCTGCTCCCCCCACTGGCTGTAACCGCCACCGCTGTTGGTGACCATCAAGCCATAGCGGCCGTTGCTGAGCAGGAGACTCCTCGGCGTAGTGGTATGGGGCGTGGTAAAGCTGATGCCTGCCGCAGCTACCGGGTCGCTGCCCGGAAGCATCGGCTCGTTCTGCCGTGTCGAGATCAGGTGCAATGGCGGCAGGTTCGGGATCCGCTCCTGAAGCAGTGCCTCGAAGGCGCGTACCCGGGAGTCGCTGTGAAAACGGCGTGGAAACGGGTTGCCGTGGAGGAAGTTGGTCAGCGCCAGAAATGCCATCCCCTGGTGATGGGCCATATACGCTTCGATAATGACTCCGTGTTTGGGAAGATGGCTGCGGGGCTCGCGTTGCGGCTGCCGGCTGAAATCCATGGACTCGTAATAGCCATAGTCGCCAAGCAACCCCATCCCGGCCAGCCGTTTCAGATTCTGCACGGTTTCTTTCGGCGCCACGTTCAACGCCAGCATTGTGGCATAAGGAGCAACCACCAGCTGCTCTTCCAGGCCGCGCTTCAAACCGAGCGCCGGTACGCCGAACGCCTTGTACTGATAGGTCTTATTGAGGTCAAGATCAGCAAAGGCGGACTCGGAAATGCCCCATGGCACACGATGGGTGCGGCCGTAGGCAATCTGGACTGCCACCGCTTCCTGGGTCGCCTTATCCAGGAGCGAGTTGCCGTAGGACCTTTGGAACAGGAGCGGCATCAGGTATTCAAACATGGTCCCGGTCCAGCTGAGCAACACCCGTTGCCGGCCGATTGCCCCGTATGGCCGGCTCATGGAGAACCAGTGTTCCAGCGGGACATCCCCCCGGGCAATGGCAACGAAACTGCCGAGACGTGCCTCACTGGCCAGCAGATCGTAACAGGATACATCCGGACGGTCGGTGGAGATATTATGGCCGATGGCGAACAGCTTGCGCTTGGGATCATAGAGAAAGCGCATGTTCATCCCGGAAGAAAAATCGCGGATGTTTACAATCAGCCGTTCGGCAGTCTCCAGGGTTTCCCCGGCCAGCCACTGGCTAGTGGCAAAAGAGTCGATGACCCGGTCGAGCCAGGGGGCGAGATGGACAACGGACTGGGGAGATTCCTCACGCATCGCTCTAAGCATCGTAATCGAGCCGATCCGGCCATGGGCAAGATCGAAAAGCGATGGTGCCTGTGCCAGGTCCCGACGGATGGCGACCATGGCTGCCGTTCCCAACGGAGCAAGCTCTTCTTCGGTTTTTTCCGCCATGATTTCGATCCAGGCGAGATAGCGGTTGCTGTTGCGAAGCCATTCACCGACCTGTTGTTCAAGCTCGGCACTCCACGGCAAGGCCAATGATAGGGCTGCACAAGAACTGATATGGGCCTGCACCTGCCGGAGCAGGTCAAGCTGCCCGGCAATACCGGACGGCGGAGCATTCAAGTCGGCCCGCAGTTGGTCGAGCGCAACGCGATACTGTTCAGGGGCTGCTGCCAATGTTGAGCCATGTTTCAGAAGTTCAACCGTGTCGGACAACCCGGCAAATGCCTGATCCTTCAGGAGTGGAGCGTGCAACAACTCCTCAAGGCCCTGCTCCAGTGCCCAGAGGGCGCCCAGCAGGTTGCCGCTGTCAACGGTGGAGACGTAACGCGGCTCCAAAGGGGCCAGGGTCTGGATATCGTACCAGTTCAGGAGATGCCCTTCATATCGCTCCAGGCGACCGATGGTTGCCATGGTGTCGCTCAACTTTTCAATGACCTGGTTGACGGTCAGGTAGCCACAGTCATGGGCTCCCAGGGCACTGGTCATCCAGAGGCCGATGTTGGTCGGACTGGTGCGCATGGCCAGTCGGTCTTGATGGGCGACCTGGTAGTTGTCTGGCGGGAGCCAGGAGGTGTCGGCTGTGACGAAAGACGAGAAATAGCGCCAGGTCCGCCGGCTAACCTGCCTGAGGAAGCGGCGGTCCGCATCCGGCAGCGGTTGCGCCTGCTGTTGCTCAACAGGCCGCAGGTTCAGGAGCCAGCCGAGCAGGGGAGAAAGAAACCACAAAAGGAGCCAGGGTGCGGCTTGGGGCAGGCTTTCCGGCGTTAAACGCCAGATCGTTACCCCCATGACAGCGCTGAAGATGCTCCCCAGGGCCAGAGAGGCAACGAAGAGTGGTTGCTTGCGGGAGGCGCTCCAATGGGTTGCCTGAGCGGTCCACTCGAGAAGATCGCGCCCTGAGATCAGGCGGCGGTAGCAGACCCGGGTGATGGCATCGATGGTTACTGCTGCCTGGTGCGGCAACAGGGAGGCGTCGGCAATAGCCCGCGACAGGTCGTGCAGAAGCTTTGACGGGGAAAAATATTTCAGCCCCTTGCGGGTGGTGGCCATGGTAAAGGGCTGGGCCAGGGGATGAAAGAGGAGTTGCATGCCGACCACCAGGGTGGCAAGCGCGCCGGTCCTCGGAGATATCAGCCAGGAGGCCAGCAGCAGACCCTGGCTTGTCACCGGCACCAGGCTGCGACGCAGGTTATCAAGGATCTTCCAGCGGTTCAGCATGGAGAGCGGGTTGGCGCCGCGACCGCCTGCAGCTTGGGGAACGCGTGGGAAAATCCATCCTGCTATCTGCCAGTCCCCGCGTATCCAGCGATGGGCGCGGCTGCTGTAACTCTGGTACCCCTGGGGGAATTCGTCAAAGAGTTCTATATCACTGGCCAGTCCCACCCGGACGTGTGCCCCCTCGATCAGGTCATGGCTCAGCACCCACTCTTCAGGAAACAGGCCTGACAGCACGCGGCTGAAGGCGCGGACGTCGTAGATCCCCTTGCCATGGTACGATCCTTCGCCGCTCAAGTCCTGGTAGACATCGGAGACCGCCTGGGTGTAGGGGTCGATGCCGACCGCATCACTGAAGAGTCTGCTGAAGGTCGAGGCGCTAGTGCTCGGCAGGGTCGGGCTCACCCGCGGCTGGATAATGGTGTAGGAGTCGGCCATGATATGGCCATTGCTGTCGAAGCGGGGCTGATTGAGGGGATGAGCCAGGGTCTCGACCATCCGGCGGGCCGTGGCATGGGGCAATTGGGTGTCGCTGTCCAGGGTGATGATGAAGCGGACGTCAGCCAGCTGATCCGGTTCGCCAACGTAGACCAGGCGTGCGGCGGTCTCCGGCCGGGTGCCGTCGATCAGTCGGTTCAGCTCCTCCAGCTTCCCCCTTTTACGCTCCCAGCCGATGAATTTCTGCTCGGATTCGCACCAGGTCCGCTCACGATGGAACAGGAAAAAACGCTCGCCGCCATGGCGCTCGTTGAGGTCAGTCAAACGTCTGCTGGCAATCTGGAGCAGCCTGTCGTCGTCTTCGCGGGAGAGGGTGGCTGAATCGGTGTAGTCAGTGAACAGGCTGAAGAGCAGGTTTGCTTCCTTGTTGGCCAGGTAGCGAATCTCCAGTTTTTCCACCTCGGCCTCTACCGTCTCGGCGTTGGACAGCATCATCGGTACAACCACCAGGGTGCGGAAGGCATCGGGAATCCCGGTATCCTCGAAATCCATTTTGGGCAAGGGGCGGGGCGGCAGAAACCGCGTGACCAGGTAGTTGGCCATTTCGATTGCCAGCTGGCTGACCGGAATCAGCAGGAGCAGCGTCAGCCCAAGGTGAGTGGCGAGTGATAGTCCGATCGGTGCAAAGAGGGCGATCAGGGAGAATAGCAGTACGGAGCAGCTGCCGATGCCGAAGGCGTAGGCACCGGTATGATTACGATAGATCCAGTGCAGAGCGCGGTAACGAGGTGCTTCACGGCAGGCCAGCAGCCTGGCCAGCTCGGTCCGGCCCTTGCCAACCAGCCAATAGCCGACATGACTGGTTCGATCATCGGTTGTTGATCCATGCACGGCAAGCGTTGCCAGCTTGATGACGCGCTCTGCGATCTCTTCCTCGCTCCGGTCGGCAGCGCGGGCAAGATCTTCAATCGCCCGACGGCAGTGGTCTCGGGTGGCGAAATCTGTTTCAGGATAAACCCCTGAAGGATCACGGCGGAGCATCTGCTCCACCCGACTGAGTTTCTCGAAAATTTCCCGCCAGTCCAGCAAGGCGAGCTGGCGCAGGCTGGTGAAGGCATTGCCGCAGGATATCTGCTCACTGGCCTGCCGGTTCTGTTCCCGCAGATTGAGATCGTGCATCGGATTTTTGAGCGTGCGCTCCAGCCAACTCTGGACCGGCGCCAATGCCGCTGCCTCGTCGTAGAGCAGGCTAACCAGCTGGCTACCGAAATACGGGGTGGGACGTGGCTCAGCTTTGGCAAGTTCCGCCAGGATCGCGAAGAGTTGGTTGGAATCGCGGCGATTGGCGGCAATCAGCCGATTCGCCCAGAATTCGGCCAGCTGGCGTTCTCGGAGGTCTGCCAGGGCGGTAATGGCCAGGCTCTGGATGCTTTCGATAAGCGCGATGCGCAACATCTGCGGAATTGCCCAGAGTTCGCCGATCGTCAGTGTGCGCACCGATTGATGGGCTTCTATGAACGATTGGATATTCTCCCGATCAAGGCGCAGTTCCGTATGGGAGACGAGATCCTTGGCCAGACCATAGATGCAAGGCAGCCCGCGGTAGGGATCAGCGGCCAGCGTCGGCAACTGCTGATAAAAACGTCGGGGAAGGTTCAGCAGTACATCGCGGGCATTTCCCTCAAGGATGTATTCGTTATCGAGGATCCAGTCAGCAGCCGGTGTGGCTTTCTGTTCCAGAAGGCTCGCTGCGGTGAGATCCTTGCAGATCTGACGGACCCATTGGCGGGAATGCTTGAGACGTTTGAGCAGTTCGGTTGTATGCTGCGGCCTTACCTCGACCCGCTGCTCCCTGGCATGGCGCTCGGCATGTTCGAGCACCTGAACCGGGGAGAGTTTTACTTCCAGGCCTCGCGGCTTCAACCGCTGTTCGCGCTTGGGATGCATGACGAACAGCGCCGGGGGGATATCGCTGCTTTCCCGCAGCAGGGCCATCGGCCGCTGTAGCGATTCGACCGGTGCCTGGAGTATCATGGCCGATTCACCGGGCATGAGCCAGCGGGCGTGATTGTTCAGAACTTCTGTCTCGACGCCATGGCGCCGGCAGAACCGGCTGGTGATATGGACATCTCCTGCCGTACCTTTATGCACCAGGACGGTGCGCCTGAAGCCTTGTGCTGCCAGTCTTTGAAGAGCCCTAAGAGCTTCATCTTGTTTTGCGAAGTAACCGATCAGTATGCCAACACCCACGTTGTATCCTTTGCTGACTACGCTGTCTGAGCGCCTTTAGCCATGGTGAAGGATTTCCCATGACAGAGGTGCCCGGAAGGAACTGTGCGGACTGTCCCAGAGAAGTTGACGAACGAGGTGGATGAAGATGGTTGAAGGCTGAGGAGGGGCGAAATAACTAAGAGAAATGATTTCGGGATGTTAGTTGACTGTACGCTGATCTGACGTTTATTGCCAGGTATATTAATCCATTAACCCCAAAGCGGTTTATAGCTCAGGACGTTGGCGCACTCCGCAACAATGGATCAGCTTATCCCTTACTGAATCTGTCTCTTGCATGGCCGTCAAGAAATCCCTATAAGAAAAGATCGGGTGACATCAGCAGAAAGCCTATTATAATAATGGCGGGAGATGGGCTACATGAAAACAGCGGCAACAATTGCACTCTTCTGTGCCGGTGGTGGGCTCACCCGCTACTATCTTTCCGGGTGGGTCTACTCCTTCCTGGGGCGGGCTTTTCCCTATGGCACCTTTGCCGTCAATATCATCGGGGCCTACTTCATCGGCCTGATCATGGAGCTGGGCATGCGTAGCAGCGCTATTTCCGACACGCTGCGCCTGGGGCTTACCGTCGGTTTCCTCGGTGGTCTGACGACCTTTTCCACCTTCAGCTATGAGACCTTCAAGTTGCTGGAGGACGGCCAGTTCCTGGGGGCATTTGCCAACGTGCTGGCCAGCGTTGTGGTCTGCCTGGTGTTTACCTGGCTGGGAATTTTAACCATTCGTTCGCTTTCGTAGAGGAGAAGGCCATGACAAAGCTGGTTGGCGAGCATATTCTAATGCGCATTTTCATCGGGGAGAGCGATCGATATGAGCACAAGCCGCTCTATGAGGCCCTGGTAGAGATGCTGCGCAAGGAAGGGTTTGCCGGGGCCACAGTGCTCAGGGGCATTTGCGGTTTTGGCGGCCACAGTGTCTTTCATACGCAAAAACTGCTGGACCTCTCCGCCGACCTCCCGATAATAGTCGAGGTCGTGGACAGCCAGGAGAAGATTGACGCCATTATGCCGCGCATCGACGCAATGATGGGGGGCGGCATGATCACCCTGGAGAAAGCTACCGTTATTCGTTATTTCCATAACCAGCAACAATAAGAAAAGCACCCTCGTCATCAGTCGAGGGTGCTTTATTTCCTGCCTGCTGCAAATTCCCTACAAGATTGCGCTCGATATCAGGTATGCCACCACGGTTGATACGCCAACCCCGATAAGTCCCGGGATCATGAAGCTGTGGTTGAGGAGATATTTGCCGATGCGGGTGGTGCCGGTACGGTCGAAGTTCATGGCGGCCAGGTCGCTCGGGTAGAAGGCAAAGAAGAAGTAGGCGTAACTGGCAGGCATCAGCCCGAGTAACAGCGGGATCGGCAGCCCCAGGGCCAGGCCGAGCGGCAGGGTGATGGCCAGGGTCGCGGCTTGGCTCTTGACAAAGGCGGAGATGCAGAAGGTGGCAATGGCAAAGGTCCAGGGAGCCATCTTGACCATAATACCGATGTTGTCGACCAGAAACTTCTTGTTAGCAGAGATGAAGGTATCACTCATCCAGGCAATGCCGAAGATGGAGACAACAGCAATCATCCCGGCGATGAAGACACTTGAATGGGCGATATCTTTGGCTTTTACATCAGCGGCAAACATGATGAAGGCGCCGTAGGCAAGCATGATGAACTGTACCACCGTGGTCATGGGCACCGGTTTCTTTTCGCCGTTAAGCGGCAGCAGTTCCGGGCAGACTGCAAACAGGATGATGGTGGCAACGCCGGCAAAGAACAGGACAACCGAAAGCTTGGCAGTGGTGCTGATCTTCTTGTCCAGGGTGGTGACGTCGGCATCGAGAGATTTGCGGAAGTCGGGATCTTGGAGCCTTACCTGGAATTCAGTATCCTTGTCCAGGTCCTTGCCCCGGTTGAAGCTCCAGGCGGCAGCCATCAAAACGCCGATGATCCCAGCCGGCATGGTAACGGAAATGATGTCGATCAGGGTCACCGGGTGACCGGCCTTTGCGGAAAAGCCGAGAAAGAAGGTTACGGCAGCAGCTACCGGGCTGGCAGTGATCCCCATCTGTGAGGCAACACTGGAGATCGCCATGGGGCGCTCAGGCCGGGTGCCGGTCTTGATCGCCACGTCAGCGATAACCGGCAGCAGCGCGTAAACCGCGTGGCCGGTGCCGACGCAGACTGTCAGGAAGAAGGTGGAAAGCGGCGCCAGGATGGTCACATACTTAGGGTGGGCACGCAGCATCCGCTCGGTAAGCTGTACCAGGTAGTCGAGGCCGCCTGCAACCTGTAGGGTTGCCGAAGCAGTTACCACTGCCAGGATGATGAGCATTACGGCGATTGGTGGTTCCGAAGGAGAACTGCGGAAACCAATTACCAGCAGCGAGACGCCAAGGCCGCCGATAAGGCCGAGGGCGACGCCACCCCGGCGGATACCGATCAGCACCGCGCCGAGCACGAGAATGAATTGAATCCAGAACATTGCCATGGGACACCTCCATGTTTGGGAAAGAGTGAACGAGCTTAGAGCTCTTTTCGTATCTATCCCAGTAAAAGCATGGAGAGTGCCTAAAGTACCATAATGTGCAAATATATGATATTGTTGCATAAAATGGTTGAAGTGCCTATTTGGGCCATGCTAACGGCTATAACCTTAGGGTATAATGTTGGCTTGTTTTAATTATTTTTCTCAGTGATATCGGCATGATAGCCAGAGATAACCGGAGGTTATGGCTATAACCTCCGGTTATACCGGTTCAGCGCGCATCATCTTGAGGCGCTTGTTCAGGGCGGGTTGGGAGATGCCGAGCAGGCGGGCTGCCAGGGTTTGGTTGCCGTTGGCCCGGTGCATCGCCTCGGCAACGAGCAGTCCTGCCGCGTCGCTGAAAGTGGGAAGATCGATAAACCCGGCAAAAGGGTTTTGCCGTGGCGCGGCCTTTTCTGCGCTGCCTGGCCGGGGTTGCCCCACTGCCTTGGCGAATGAGTCCATGGAGAGCATCCGGTCACGATGGATGCTGACCGCATCATAGATCATCGCCTTCAGTTCGCGGACATTGCCGGGAAAGTTATATGTTGCCAGCAGTTGGGCCAATTCCCGTGGCGGGGTCGGTTTCTTTTTTCCGAGAGTTTGGGCCGCTTCACCGAGAAAATGCTCCAGGAGCAGCGGGATGTCTCCCGGCCGTTCCCGCAATGGCGGCACATGAAGCTGGTGGGTGCGGAGCCGGTAGAAGAGATCGCGCCGGAACGTTCCCAGCGTTTCCTTTTCGGCAAGGTTCTGGTGAGTAGCGGCGATGATGCGTGCCTTGAGGCGCTTCGGCTGGTCACAGCCAACCGGGAAAAATTCCCCTTCCTGCAGCAGCCGCAGCAGCTTGACCTGGGAGGCGATGCTGAGGTCGCCGATTTCATCAAGAAACAGGGTGCCGTCGGCCGCTTCCTCGATCATGCCTCGCCGGAGCTGCTCGGCACCGGTGAAAGCCCCCCGGACATGGCCGAACAGGGTATCGCTGAAAACCGTGTCGTCAAGGCCGGCAACATTGACTGTCACCAGTTTGCCCCGGCAGCCGCTCAACCGGTGAACGGCCTGGGCAACAAGCTCTTTGCCGACGCCGCTTTCCCCGGTGATCAGCAATGGCTGCGGGCTTTTGGCCACTGCCTCGGCATAGGCAAAGACGTTGAGCATCGCCCGGTCGCCGGTGACAATGGCGGTGAAGGCTTCAGGGTGGCGCAGTTCGCCCGAGGCGAAGCGGCTGGAGATCTCCTGGTAATCCTGCTGCATCTCCTTCATCCGGACGGCCCGCAGCACCCCGCCGACGATCCGGTCCTCTTCATCGGTCTTGATAAAATAGTCAAACGCCCCGAGTTTCATGCAGCGAACTGCCGTCTCCAGCTGATTGAGGCCGCTGACGACAATCGTGGTGATCTCGGGAAACTGCTCGCCGATCTGCTTCAACAGCTCCTCGCCAGACAGGTGCGGCATGGTGAGGTCGAGCATGACCATGCCGATCCCCCCTTGGGCCAGGAGGCCGAGCACCTCCCGGCTGTCCTGGCAGGTGGCGACATTGCTCAGTCCGGCACAGCTTCTCAGGGTCAGGGACAGGGATTTCAGCCAGGCCGGTTCGTCATCCACCAGGAGAATGCCGAAGGCGGGATAGGATTGCTGGGTCACGTTTCCTCCTTATTGATAACTGGCAATACCAGGGTAACGGTAGTGCCGCTGCCCGGAGCCGAATCGAAATAGAGCTGGCCGCCGTGTTCCTTGATGATGCCGTCGGAGACTGACAGGCCGAGACCGGTGCCGCCGCTCTCCCGCTTGGTGGTGAAAAACGGGTCGGTCAGGCGTGACAGGTTTTCCTGGGCAATGCCGACCCCTTCGTCGCGGATTATCAGGATAGCATCGGCAGTGGTGCGGTTGTAGCGGGTGGTGACGGAAATTCCCCGCTCATTGTCCGGCAATGCCTGGCAGGCATTGAGCACCAGATTGATCACCACCTGCTCAATCCGCTGGCTGTTCCCCCGCACCGGCGGAATGTCTTCTGCATAATTGACTTGCAGCCGGTTGGTTGCTTTACGGACCGCCGGCTCCACAAGCCGCAATGCGGTTCCCACAACAGAGTTGAGGTCTATGGCCTCTTTTTCGGCCACATCGTCCCGTCGGGCGAAATCCTTCAGGTCGTTGACAATGCGCTTGATCCGCTTTGCCCCGTCCTGCATCTCCTCGAGAATCCTGGGAATCTCAATACGCATCTCGGAATAGGGCAGACCGCCAATGGTAAAATCACCATGATCGGCGTAATACTCTTCGAGGATCCGCTCGGTATCGTTGTGGGCCCTTTTCAGGATCGGCACATCGAGCAGGATCAGACCGGTCGGGTTGTTGATCTCATGGGCGACCCCTGAAACCAGCACTCCCAGGGCCGCCAGCTTATCGGCCTGGACCAGTTGCTGCTGGTTGCGGCGCAGCTCTTCTTCGGCATGCTTGCGTTCGCTGATCTCCCGGGTAAGATCGGCAGTGCGCAGGGCCACCTGCCGGTGCAGGGTGCGCGACCAGAGGGCAAAGCCTCCCAGCAGTAGCAACAGCGGGACAAACACCACTGCCCCGTATTTGGCGATGGCGCGCCAGTCCACATGTTCCGGTTCCAGAACCCCGAGCCATTTGTTGTAGATCAGGTCATACTGCCCGGTCTTCCTGAGAATGGCCAGCCCCTCGTTAAAGCGGGAGAGCAGTTCGTCATTCCCCTTCTTGACGGCATAACCGTAGCGATGGGTCGCCACGTTGCGTACGGCGGGAAAGAGGTTAGTCAGCTTCAGTTCGCGAATGATATACATGCCCGGCACGATGGCGACGATGGCAAAATCGGTTTTCCCTGCGGCAAGAAGCCGCAAGGCGTCAGCCGGGGTCGGCGTAAGTTCTAGCCTGCCGGTAAAACCTTCCCGCACCAGCATGTCGTGCATGATCCCGCCCCGATGGACAGCGACGGATTTACCTGCCAGCTCGGCAAGCGAGTTAATCGACGGCGAATCGCGGCGGGCGAAAACAGCGTGATTGACTATGGCGTGAGGCAGGGAAAAATCGACTTCCCTGGCCCGTTCTTCGGAAAAAGACATCCCTTCCAGGACATCGACGTGACCACTCTGCAAGTCGGAACGCATCTCCGACCAGCCACCGAGCCTGAACTCGACCTTCATCCCCATGACCTCGGCAATAGCCCTGGTCAGCTCGACATTGAAACCTACCGGGTGGCCGCTCTGATCGAGGTACTCATAGGGAGGGTAATCACGGTCGCCACCGACGATAATCGTCTGGTTTGATTCCGGCACGGGAGTGGCCGGTAATGCGGCAGTTGCGGTAAACAGCGCTACAAGCATCGATGCCGCAGACAACAGCAGCCGGGCTGACGAGCAACACAAGCCCCGCCTATGGGAAATGATAAAGAAAAAAGACACGGGCTGTTCCTTAAAGCAGCGTACTGAACTGCTTCTAGGATATCCTAATTTTCATGCTTGGCCAGCAAGAGGGTAAACGTGGCTAAGAAAGATGTGGATGAGTTTCGGATACGGGTCTGCCGCTGTGAGCAATCCCTAGCAGGAACCTCACCCTGTTGCACCGGCCCTGTTTTCTGGTTTACTTACAATTGCAGATTGACCTGACCGGACCATAACAGAAACATGGAGGTCACTTGGAAAAGATCCTTGAACAGCTCCTCAAAGATGCGCCGGACGCCATCCTGGTCGCCGATCACGAAGGGCTCATCCGCTTCTGGAATTTGGGGGCAGAGAGGATCTTCGGCCATAATGCGGCTTACGCCCTAGGGCAATCGCTCGACCTGATCATCCCGGAAAACCTGCGTGGCCGCCATTGGGATGGATACCGCCGGGTCATGGCAACCGGGGAAACCAAATACAAGACCGGTCTGCTTACCTCGCCGGGGGTGAGCAAGGACGGCAGTAAGGTCTCTCTGGAATTCAGTATTGTTTTGTTACGTGATGAAAACGGGGAGATGTACGGTTTCGCTTCGGTCATGCGGGACGTAACCGACCGTTGGCACCGCGATAAAGCGTTGCGTGAGAAATTGGCGGCTTGCGAGAGCGAACTTGGCCGGAGGTCAGGCTGATAGAGAGTTCATGATGAGCGGGACAGCCTGTGTATTATTGTCGATAAAGGCGCTTCAACCCACAGGCGCCTGGCTATCGACGATTTTTCTGAACTGCTCGAACAGCTCCTTGTTGAAGGTCCCCCCTGCTTCGCTGGTCATGATTCTTATTGCTTCAGCGTGCGATGAGGCCTTGCGGTATGCCCGGTCGGAAACCAGAGCGCAATAGATGTCGCAGACCGCGGCTACCTGGGCAGAGCGGGAAATGTTATTCCCCTTGAGCTTTGCCGGATAGCCGGTGCCATCCCATTTTTCGTGATGGTGCCTGACGATGGTCAGGGTAATGTCGCTGAACACGCCGGCCTTATTCAGCAATTCGTACCCTTTTTGGGAATGGGTCTTTACCGTTTCATACTCGATGTTAGACAGCGCCTCGGGTTTCTCCAGAATATCCGGAGAGATCAAAGTCATCCCGATATCGTGCAGTATCCCGCCAATCCCTACATCCAGCATTTCGTCCTGACAGATATTGAACGCCTTCTCGTGCATGAGCATGGTGAGCGCCGCGACCTTGACCGAATGCGACAAGATATAAAGATGCCCTGCAGCCACCTCCTGCAATACGGACAGGAGTGAGGCAGAGGTTGAGACGTGCTTCATGAGGTTTCTAATCAGCCCTTTGCACCGGGTAAAGTTGGCGGCCAGCATATGGGGCGCTTCCATGATCTCGGCAACAAACTCCATGGAGGTCTGGTAAAGAACCATGTTTTTCGAGCGCTGGGAGATGGAATCATCCACCAGGAAACCGGAGAGGTTTTCCTCAATGTAGGCGGTCAGATCAGGGGAGTCATCAGAGCGGATATAGATGTTTTGCTTGTTGGTCCGCTCCAGACGATCTTTGTCGGCAAGGGTAAATGGCCGATCATACGGCTTGTAAAGGACATAATTGGAGCCGGTCCCTTTTGTGTAAAGAGCGATTGCTGGAAACATTTCGGGGAGGATACATTCGATGGGAAGCGGTTTAAACGTCTCTACTGAGGGCATCTTAATTCCTAACACGGGTAATCTATAGATTGTCGGCGACAACCAAAGAGATGTCAACCTTGCGGGGCGAATTTGCGTGCATTCGCTTTCGACGCCTGGGTGTTATGGCCAGACTTGTCAGGTTCCCAACCTCGTAAAAAAATGCGGATTGGTGTGTAGTCACATTAAAACCTTGTATACTGTATTAAATTAACGAAGAGTTCCTGTCTGATTGACTGCCCGATAATAATGTAACGGGATTGATCCATGGATGCAGAAAAGACCAACATTTTCAAGATACTCTTTGATACGGCGCCGCTGGGGATGGTGCTGCTCAACGATCGTTGTGAAGTCGTGTCCGCCAACATGGCAATGGGGCGCCTTGTCAACAAAGACCCGGTCGCGCTGATCGGCAGCCGCTGCGGCGATCTGCTGAATTGCCGCAACCGCAATTGCTCTCCGCAAGGATGCGGCTTTTCTGACGAATGCGCTTCCTGTTCGATCATGCAGGCGATAAAAGGGGTGCTTGCCGAGGCGACGGCTGGCTGCAGAGATGAGGCTGCCATTCAGGTAGATGGCTATGGCCAGGCTACCATGGTGGTGAATTACAGTATTCAGCCGGTTTTTATTGATGGTAGCCGCCATCTGGTGCTTACCCTGGACAATATTACCGAACGCAAGCAGATGGAAGAAATCCTGCGCCACAGCGAGAAACGTTATCGCCGTCAGTTCATGCAGAACCAGGCGATCATGCTCCTGATCGATCCGCTCACCGGTGCCATTGAGGATGCCAATCCAGCGGCATGCTCTTTCTACGGATATTCCCATGGCCGGTTGCTGCAGATGAACATTACCGATATCAACTTGCTCCCGGCAAACGAAGTCATGCTCTTGATGGATGAGGTCAGGCAGGGGAAAACCGCAGCCCTCTATTTCGAGCACCGGCTTGCCGGAGGCGATGTCCGCAATGTCGAAGTGTTCAGCAGCCCGGTCACCGTGGGTGGCAGAACGGTACTTCATTCAATCATTATCGACATTACCGAGAAGAAGAGGGTCGAAACAGCGCTGCACCAGCAGAAGGAGTTTTACGAAAAGCTGCTGGAGAACTTATCGGCGCCGACCTTTGTTATTGATGACCAGCACCGGGTGATTGTCTGGAATAAGGCCTGCGAACTCCTGACCGGCTTGGCCGCGCAAGAGGTTGTCGGGACAACCGGTCAATGGCGAGGATTCTACGACCATGAACGTCCCTGTCTTGCCGATATTGTGCTGGACGGCAAGGAAGAACTCCTGCCGACACTCTACAGCCAGATTAAAACGTCCCAGCTCTTGCCTGGTTTGGTGCAGGCAGAAGGGTGGTACAAACTGCGCAACGAGGATTGCTATATCTTCTTCAATGCCGCGCCGATCCGTTCTGCAAACGGTGAAACCATTGCAGTCGTCGAAACGATCGAAGACATCACCGAACGCAAGCGTTTTGAGGATGAACTGCGCACCCTCTCCTATGCCATCACCCAGAGCCCGGTCACTATTGTGATCACCTCTCCCCAAGGGTTGATCGAACACGTCAATCCGAAATTCACCGAAGTCACCGGCTATGCAGAGTCAGAGGTCGTTGGCCGCACCCCGGCGGTGCTCAAATCGGGACAGACCAGTGTGGAAACATACCGCAACCTTTGGGAAACAATCCTTGACGGTCGCGAGTGGCGCGGAGAGTTCCTCAACAAGAAGAAAAACGGCGAGCTTTACTGGGAAGAGGCGATGATCTCGCCGATCAAGGGGCCGAATGGGGAGATCACCCATTTTATCGGGATTAAAGAAGATATCACGGAAAAGAAACGCCTTGAGGGGCAACTCCGCCATGCCCAGAAAATGGAAGCGGTCGGCCAGCTGTCCGGCGGCGTTGCCCATGATTTCAACAATATCCTGACAGCCATAGTTGGCTATGCCAGCATCCTGGAGATCAAGTGCGATCAGGATGACCAGATCAAACGGTGTATAACCGAGATTATCCGCTCCTCGGAGCGGGGCGCCAAGCTGACCAAGAACCTGCTGGTATTCAGCCGGAAGCAAGCCGGCCCGTTGACGTGCATCGACATTAATGAGCTCGTCGGCAGGATGGTGAGAATTGTCCGCGGCAATTTAGGGCCGGCGTGCCGGCTTGAGACAAAAATTGCCAAGAGTCCTTTGCGCGTCATGGCTGACAGTATCCAGATCGAACAGGCAATCATGAACGTTGTTACCAACGCCAGGGAAGCTCTGACCGGTGGCGGCGAACTTACCGTTGCCACCGAATTTTGTCACATGACCCTGGAGGTGATCAACCGGCTCGGCTACGGCCAGACCGGCGATTATGCAGTGGTGACCGTGGCCGATACCGGCATCGGCATGGACGAAGAGACGTTGAAACGGATCTATGAACCATTCTTTACCACCAAAGAGATGGGTGGCGGCAGCGGGCTGGGGCTTTCCATCACCTACGGCATCGTCAAACGGCATAACGGGTTCATCAGCTGTACCAGTGATAAGGGGCAGGGCAGCCGCTTCAAGATCTTCTTGCCAATTATTGCAGAGGGTGCCGTTTCAGGAGGAGAACCAGGATGAATGAGGCGTCAAAAGGGTCAATCATGGTCATCGATGATGACCCCCATGTGCTGAACAGCGTATCAACACTGCTTTCCATGGTCGGGTTCCAGGTTTATTCCTGTGACAGCGGTGAAAGCGCCCTTAATGCCAGGGAGAACAACAATGTCGATGTCTTTCTTACCGACGTAAACATGCCTGGTATGAGTGGGGTAGAGCTTCTGGAGGCGATCCGGCGCACTGACACCGAAACTCCGGTGATCCTCATGACCGCTTTTCCGGAATTCGATGTGGCGGTCTCTGCCGTGAAGAAAGGGGCCTACGACTTTATCATCAAGCCGTACAACGCCCAGTACCTGATTCACAGCGTCGGGAAAGCGGTTGATTTCAGGCGGCTGAAGGAGATTGAGAAAAATTATCGCCAGGAGCTGGAACAGACCGTTGTCCAGCGGACGGCCGAACTTGCCGATGCCCTGGCCAAGCTGAAGGATATGAGTGTGGAAACCATCGCCAGGCTGACTGCCGCAGCAGAGCTCAGGGATGAAGACACCGGTCGCCATATCTCCAGGATCGGACTTTATGCCGGGCTGCTTGCACGGGAGATGGGGCTTGACGATGACTTTGTCGAGACCATCAGTGTTGCCAGCGCCATGCACGATGTCGGCAAGATCGGGGTGCCCGACTCCATCCTGCTCAAGCAGGGGAGCCTGACCGCAGAGGAGTTTGACGTGATGAAGCGTCACACCGCGGTTGGTGAGAAAATCCTGCGCGGCTCATCGTTCCCCATGCTGAAAATGGCGGCCTCCATTGCGCTCAATCACCATGAACGCTGGGACGGCACCGGCTACCCGAATGGTCTCAAGGGTGACAGTATTCCGATCGAGGGACGGATCGTCATGCTGGTGGACCAGTATGACGCCTTGCGCAGCAAAAGGGTTTATAAGCCTGCCTATAGCCATGAAGAGGCGTGTCGCATCATCTGCGAAGGTGATGGCCGGACCATGCCGGGTCATTTTGATGTTCGGGTGCTTGAGGCTTTTCAAGCAACAGCCGCGAGGTTTGAGGTTATCTTTGACAGCAATAGCGATTGAAACCAGATGGCAGCACCTCGTTGCTCTTGGTGTTGCTCAGTAGTCCAGGTGTCCCGCTTTGATCTTGGCCAGAATCCGGCCGAACAAACGGATGCGGAGCAGCAGGCCGTGCATGCCGAAGCGGTACAGGGCCGGCAATACCCGGTAGAACGGCACAGCATTGGTGTAGAGATTTGCCAGTTCCCGGTAGAACTCTTCCAGCGGCAGCGTGGTGGGCAGCAGCGCATGGAGCATGTCGTACAGCTCCGGTTTGCGACTGAGAATCTCCTGCTCCCGCTCTTTGTGCAGTGCAGTGCCGGGGAGCGGTGTCATTACGGTGAAGGTGGCGTACTTCAGCCTCAGCCGGCGCACGTAGACGATTAGCGAGCGGAAATCCTCGCGCCGGTACGCCGGATCAACCATGAACGAAGCATACATCATAATCCCCAAGTCATCGAGGATCTTGGCCGCCTGGATCTGCTGGGCCGAGGTTACCCCCTTATTCATGGCTGCCAGCCGCTCATCGGAAAAGTCCTCCATCCCCACGAACACCTGGGCCAGTCCGATCTTGGCCCACTTGGCAAACAGCTCCGCATGGTTGACGATGGTGTCCACCCGGCCGTAGAGGAAAAAGTTCTTTTTGATTCCCGCCTCCCGGATCAGGTCAGCCAGCCGGTCCATCCGCTTCACGTCACACATTGACTCGTCGTCGCAGAAAAAGATGTTTGGCTCGGCAATGGTCTTCAGCTCCGCCACCACAGCCTCCGGATCGCGACGCAGGTACTTGCCGCCGGTAATCCCCCAGAGAGCGCAGAAATTGCAGCGAGCCGTGCATCCGAGCGAGGTGCGGATCGAGGCGAGCGGCTTGAACCATTCGCTGAAATAATGCTGCCGGTAACCGGCAGTCAGGCCACG
Organism: Geoanaerobacter pelophilus; assembly: GCF_018476885.1. Lineage (NCBI taxonomy): Bacteria > Pseudomonadati > Thermodesulfobacteriota > Desulfuromonadia > Geobacterales > Geobacteraceae > Geoanaerobacter > Geoanaerobacter pelophilus. The sequence goes on along the minus strand of NZ_JAHCVJ010000004.1, from coordinate 313,770 downwards.
GTCGGGGCAGGGGAGTGCGTTCAGGTCGGTGTATGGCCGGGGTTCGCTGTAGATCATGCCGTCAGGACAGGGGAGGGCCAGCCCTTTGATCTCGCTGAAGCCGCTCCCCTGTTCTACTGCCCGGACGATCTCCCGCAGGGTAAAGACCCCTTCGCCGATCACCACCACATCGATGTCCGGCACGTTGAACTCTTCCGGCTGGACCGTGGCATGGTGGCCGCCGACGATTATCAGCAGTTCGGGGCTAATGGTCTTGAGCCGTGTCGCCAATTGCTTGATGATATTCACATGGCTGGTAAAGCCGGTCAGCCCCACCAGGTCTGGCTGGAATCTGTTGCAGGCGCTTTCCGGATCTGGGTCCAGGCGGGCGTCAAGCAGCTCCACCTCATGGCCGTCCAGTTTGAGGCCGGCCCCCAGGTATTCCAGGGCCAGAGGCTCAAACAGATAGACCTGGTCCATCAACGGATCGCTGCTGGGTGGCTGGATGAGCAGAACGCGCATGGTGTTGCCTCCTACGATATGCTTGCTGCAGCGGAGGCCGCAAGCGACTCCTGCTGATGGATTTTTCTGAAATCGCATTGCCCCTGCAGGCGGTAACAGAAGGCCCGGCCGCCAAGGGTAAAGCGATTGGTCCAGATGTAGAGTGGTGCGCCGCAGGTATAGCGTTTCTTGGCCATGGCCACGATGCAATCAATGCCGCGACGGAAAAACTCCCGGTCGCCGAAATCAAACAGCCCTTCCTGGCGCCAGGGCTCCAGCTGCCAGTCCACCCCTTCCCGCACCGTTTTTAGCCGGTCGGGTTCAATATCTTCCGGGCCATTGAACAGACAGGCCTTGGCAGTGATCATGTTAAGCCGCGCCTCGTCTCCTTGCAGGAACGCCTGCTCCGCAGCGCTAGACAACTGCCATTCCTCGTCGGTCATGACCCGGGTGCAGCCGAAGTCGATCAATCCGAGTCGGCCGTCTGCCATGAAGATGAAGTTGCCGGGATGCGGATCGGCCATGAACCAGTGCAGCCGGTAATAGACGCGGAAAGTGGCCACGGTGAGCAGGTCGGTGAACCGGTTCCGCTCGACCTGGCTCGGTTTGCCGGCAAGGAACTCGTCGAGATGGCACCCTGCCAGAAACTCGGTGGTCAACACCCGCTTGCTGCAATACTCCCTGTAGACTTGCGGCACCACCACCTGATCCGCTGCGGTGAAGAGCTGCCGGGCTTGGGTGTAGTAACCGGCCTCGGCTTCATAATCGGTCTCCATGAGCAGCATTTGTTCGATGTCAGCCAGTTTGTCGGTGGTATTCTGCCAGTCCCTGGTCAGACAGAGCGGCTGGAGCATGAGACGGAGGTTGCGCATGTCAGAGCGGATAGTTCGGGCGATGCCGGGGTACTGGATCTTGACCGCCACCTCTTCGCCGCTGTGCAGCCGGGCACGATGCACCTGGCCCAGAGAGGCTGCGGCAAAGGCCTGCCGGTCGAAAGAGGCGAAGAGCTCCTCCGGCTCCTTGCCGAACTCGTCGAGAAAGAGCTCCCGCACCATGGCAAAGTGCATGGGAGGCGCCTCGAAGTGCAGAGCGGCAAGCACTTCGCTGAACTCCTCTGGCGCTACCTCGGGGAGATTGGCCAGTAGCTGCCCTATCTTCATCACCGCCCCCCGCAGGTAACCCATGGTGCCGAAGAGCTTCACCGCTGCAGCCAGGTGGGCCTCGCTTTTCAGGCGCTGCCGTTCGTCCGCATCGACAAAGCGGCTACGCAGCCAGTAAGCGAAATAGCCGGCGGTGACCCGCGCCTGTAGCGACCCCAGGGTCCAGAGCCGGATAAGGCCATTCACCGGCACCCTCTGCTCGGCGATCCGGTCAACCAGTTGCGCCAATCGTTGGCCGGTCGGGTCCATTGCGGGTTCCTTGGGCAGGGCGCGGCGGAGCGCCTCCAGCCGGGTCAGTTTCGTTTCGGTCCCAAGTTCAGCAGTCATTGGCCGCTCCTTTCTCGGCATCGCCGCCGGTAATCATCTGCACAAATACCTGCAGGGAATAGTCGATCATGGCGCGGCTCTCCTCCTGGTTGGGGGATGGATCATTGGTCCAGCAGGCGAGGATCCCCAGGTAGAGGGACCAGTAGATGGTCATTGCCACATGATCCGGTGGCTCGGTAAAGCCGTGGTGGTTGATGATCTCCTGCACCACGGCCAGGTGCTCCTGTCGGGTCGCATCACCTTCGGGGCAGGTTGACTTGCGGGGAAATGGGCTTAAGGAGCGTTCCAGCACCGGGCCGAGAAAGGGGCGCATCGGCTGCAGCAGTCGCAGACCGGAGGCGATAAACATGAACAGTTCTTCGGCAAGTTGTTCCTCGTTGGTCCGGCGCCGGCGAAAATCTTCGGTTCCCTGGCGGAGCGCCTCTGTAACCATGGTCATGGCCAGGGTTTCCTTGCTGGGAAAGTAGTTGAACATGGTTCCGGCAGCCAGCCCCGCTGTCAGGGCGATCTCCCTGGTAGTGCTCTCCTCGAACCCTTTTGTGCAAAAGAGCTCCGCCGCTGTCGTCAGAATGCGGCTTCTGGTCTCATGCTTGGCCTGCTCGCTGATACGCATACTATCTGCTCCTGTTTATTGTGACTGCGCTCATAATAAACAGGAGGTAAATGTAATGCAACAATTAAATGAGCGTGATCATAAAAATAAGCAGCTAGCCAAATTCCACCAGCCACGGCCGCACTTTGAGCGGCACCTTTCCCTGCTGCAGCCTGAGATTTTGCCGCTCGTCGATCGCCAGGGTTGTAAAGTAGCTGCGCCACAACTGTTGAAAATGCTCTTCATCTGGAGTCAGGTCCGGTTTGGCGTGGCGTTCCATCGGGAGCAACAGCCAGTGCCGCTGACGCAGATCATAGACGATCCCCTCGCCATGGTTTTGGTCATGAATCACCCACTGCTGGTCGCTGAAGCGGGCGGCAAAATGCGAGGCAATAAGTGGCAGAATCCGGTGATCGGGAGCGATGGCGCTGTAATAAAAACCGCCGTTTACCTCCTGGAACCGAACAAACCCCAGGTAGCGGTGCGCTTCGTGGCCCACCTGCTGTGCCAGTTTCCAGAGCGGCGCCACCTGCGGGTGGGCCAGCATGCCGGCAACCCCGCGCCCTTTTTCCCAGGCAAGCAGCAGGTAGCGGCAGATCAGCAGCTCCCGCTCCGGGTAATCGGCCAGAAAGACCTGGCGGATGCGGTGGAGGCAGCCCGGCGTCAGCCGTGCGATCAGCTCGGGCCAGAACTGTTCCACCAGCCGTTCGTCGGTTGCAACGTCGATCGCCTCGCAAAAAAGGCTTTGTTGCTGGGGCGGATCTATGCCAATGGCATCTGGAACTGTGCGTTGCGGCAGCAGCCGGGCCATCACCGTCAGCAGTCCGCTGAAGCTGCCGTCGTAGCGGTAGACGCCGCTCATTACAGCTCCCCTGAGATCAGGCTGATTGCTTCGTCACTTGCCTGGGGCCGGGAAAACGGCAACTCAAGCTGTGCTGCACCCTTTTTCGCCGGAGTTTCGAGCAGCCGGCTCCGCAGCAGAGTGCTGTCAATGGCGCATTCGCCGGCATAGCGGCCTCTGGCGGTTATGAAATAGCGCGCCCGCTTCAGCACCACGCCGAGCTTTGCCAGGTCGTCCATGCTCAGATGCCCCTGCCGCCGCGCCCTGACGATGCGCTGGGCCGAGCGGACGCCGATCCCGGGGATCCGCAGCAGTACTTCATAGTCAGCGCCGTTGATCTCAACCGGGAACAGTTCCAGATGGCGCAGCGCCCAGCCGGTTTTCGGATCGAGATCCGTCTCCAGGTTGGGGCGTTCCTCGTCGAGCAGTTCCTGGGCGCTGAAGCCGTAGTAACGGAGCAGCCAATCGGCCTGATACAGCCGGTGTTCCCGCCGCAACGGCGAATTGGGAAGAGCAGGGAGGCGGGTGTCAGCAACCACCGGGATGAAGGCCGAATAATAGACCCGCTTCAGCTCCATCCGCTGGTAGAGCTGCTCCGACAGGGTGACGATCTGCCGGTCGGTTTCCTTGGTAGCGCCGACGATCAGTTGGGTGCTCTGTCCGGCCGGGGCAAAACGCGCTACCTTGCGGGACTCCTTGCGCTCGGCCCGGTTGATGGTGATCAGGCTGTTCACCTGGCGCATCGGGCCGATAACGGCGTCGCGGCTCTTGTCCGGAGCCAGCAGCGCCAAGCCTTCCCGGGTCGGCAGCTCCAGGTTGACGCTCACCCGGTCGGCCAGCAGTCCGGCCTGCTGCACCAGCAGGGGATCTGCGCCAGGCACCAGCTTCAGGTGGATATAGCCGTTGAAGCGGTACTGCTCGCGCAGGGTGCGCACCGCCTCGATCAGCAGCTCCATGGTGTAGTCAGGAGAGCGGACCACTCCGGTGCTAAGGAACAGCCCCTCGATGTAGTTGCGGCGATAAAAGCCGATAGTCAGCTCTGCCACCTCTGCCGGGGTCAGCAGCACCCGTTGCACATCGTTGCTCCGGCGGTTGACGCAGTAGGCGCAGTCGAAGATGCAGCTGTTGGTCATCAGCACTTTGAGCAGCGAGACGCAACGACCATCGCTGGTCCAGGTGTGGCAGATGCCGCAAGACGCTGCATTGCCGATGCCGTCCTTGTTGCGGCGAAAGCTGCCGCTGGAGGAGCAGGAGACGTCGTACTTCGCCCCTTCGGCCAGGATTTTCAGTTTGTCCATCATCTCAGTCGCCACGGCCATGTGATTACCTCCGGTTGGGAGTTTGGGGCAGGGTAGCATGAGAGTGAGACATAATAAGTCAGTAATCGCTGATTGTCGCTGAAAAGGCGGCGGTAGTTACGCTGACAGCAAGGGACATGTTTTTTGTCTTAAAAGGCAATATCTGGGTTTTAATGAATATCCGGCATTGAGGTAATAAGCTGGTAAGATTAAGGAGAACAGTTTATTGCGTTGCGTGAAGCAAGCGTCCCCCTCGTCATTCCCATCTTGACGCTGTCACCGCTCGGGTGTATGCAGTAGGGAAATCATGCGGAAAAAGGCTGCTCAGAGGGGGACGGCCCTTGCTTTCACTTTCGCTTATGAGCTGGCCGTCGCCAGGGCGCGAATGGGCCATTTACCACGTTTGTGTGATCGAATCAGGTGTCACGGCCAAGGTGGCCCGTAACCAGGAGAATGTTGACTTGAGCAGGTCGAAATCCGGTCCGGCGTTGATAAAAACGGCCTGCCCCTTGATGAGGAAGCCGGCGCCCGGCCCATGCAAGCCCTGCACTTTGCTGCTCCCTAACGTAATCAAAACCTCGGGATTGCTGGTGATATTCGCCTCGGTGCGGTGCATGTAACCGGCAGGAATCAACAGGCGGCCATCGCTGGTGATGCGGAGATAGCTGTTCCAGGTATTGACCAGATGCGGCCCATCCGGGCCTAGCGTAGCAATGGCAACAATGCCGTCCTGTTTCAGGATTTCCAATAATTTTTCGGGGATCATCGATTCTGTCTCCTTGGTTTTGGTGGTTATTCGCCCTAAGGGGTGATGGGGTATTTATGTTCATCCTTGACAACAACGACTCTGCTCCCTTGTATAAACAGCTTTACCGGCAGATCCGGGATCAAGATACTCTCCCCGGCGTTGCGCCTGAGCTACATGGTGCTGCCGCGGTCACTGCTCGCCACGTTCCACGGTCATTATCAGGACTATTCCCTCGCTGTTTCGCTCATGGAGCAGCGAACATAAGTGCGTAAAGTGAAAACTGTGAACTGACGCCAGGATACTAAAGTGTCGCCACCATGAACAGGGGTAGATTCAAATATTTTTTCGGGGTCAGGATGCCACGTGGTCAACAACCCCTGATCTCCCGGAGATAAATGGGCAACCATATTTCATGACCAAACCTACAAACACGCTCTCACCGTTTCTTTTGCTCTGCCTGATAGGTTTTGCTGCCTTTTTCAGCTCGTACCTGCGTATTCCGGTAATGCCGTTGTTTGCGGCCACGCTGGGGGCCGGTCCGGCCCAGGTGGGGACCATCAACGGCGCCTTCATGCTGACTGCCGGGCTGCTGTCCATTCCGGCCGGTCTGCTGGCGGACCGCACCGGTCGCAAGCTGCCGATCATTGCCGGGGTGCTTGCCACTGCTGTCTCGTCACTGCTGGTAACCCAGTGCCACCAGCCGGTGGAGATGGCTGCCGCCTATGTGCTTTTCGGCGCCGGGCTGGCAGCCTTTGCCCCCGGTATGCTGTCGCTGGTAGCGGATGTCATGCCGGCGCACCGGCTGGGACAGGCCTACGGCTGGTATACCACCGCCATTTACATTGCCATGACCCTGGGGCCGGCGACAGGCGGTTTCCTGGCCAAGACAGTGGGGCTGCGCCAGGTGTTTTTGATATCCGGAGGCTTGTTGATGGCGGTCATGGTGCTAGCGTTGCTGGTGCTGCCCAGCGGCCCGCCGCGACATAAGACGGAACTTCATGCCGCTCTGGCAGCCAGTGCCCAGTTGCTGCGCAGCCGCAGCCTGCTGGCCTGTCTGCTGGCGACTGTCGGGAGCTGCATCAGTTTTGGGGTGTTCCTGACCTTTCTCCCTATGTATGCTGCCCAGTATGGCTATGATCCGGCCCAGGTCGGCCTGGTGTTTGCCGCCCAGGCCATTACCAATGTCTTTGGCAGGGTGCCGATCGGCAGGCTTGCCGACCGCTGCGACCGCCGCCGGCTGGTGACTGTCGGCCTGGTCTGCCTGGCGCTGTCGCTGGCTGCGCTGGGCCAAGGCGCGCAACTCGGCTACCTGCTGGCCTGCGCTGTTGTCATGGGGGTGGGGATGGCCCTGGTTTTCACCGCCATCGGCGCCCTGATTGCGGAACTGGTTCCTGCGGTGCAGCGGGGGCTGGCCATGGGGATGTATAACAGCTGTATTTATCTCGGGATGATGGCCGGTTCCACGGTCATGGGGCTGGCTCTGAAGCGGATCGGCTACCCTACCGGTTTTGCCGTTGCCGGCAGTGTGGCCCTGGTCAGTTTGGTGCTGTTCTTTCTGATGATGCGGGGAAACGACCGCTAAGGTTACTCTTGGCAAACGGCCCGCAGCGGAAGTTGCTCGTTGAGGAGCTACAGGGATACTATGACAATGAGGGTGTATGACAATCTGCCGGATTGGGAGTGTTAAGACCATGGAAAACCTTACGAGCGACCTCAATATCGGTCTGGTGCTCCTCTCTGACGATCTGCGCGTCATCGGCCTGAACGACTTTGCCCGCAAGGTTTTCAGCCCGGCATCGGGGGAGCTGGGGAAAAAGCTTCTGGCCAGGGGGTAACCGACTGGCTGGCGCAATTAACGGAATACGACGCCCACCGCGACCCGTCGTGGAACCCGTTCGCGGTCAAAGCGGGGCTGGTGGAGAGATGATGTTTTCCACTGCGCTGCGGCGCCAATAATTTTTTGCCGGATGACTAGACGACCGGTCTAATAATCTCAAGAGGAAGAAGGAGCACGCGATGAAGCAGAGTGGCAAAAATTTCACCGTCGAGCACATCGGCCCACTGGAAACCTTATTGAATCAAGATTTCATGGGTTTTCACGGGAAATACTTCATTGGCAAGGAGCTGGGGCTCACCGGCTGTGAGGTCTCACTGAACCGTCTGCCAGCCGGTAAGGGGATGCCATTCGTTCATAGCCACGAGAAAAATGAGGAGCTTTACATTGTTCTACGCGGTAGCGGCGCCTTCTTCATCGATGGAGAGGAGTTCCCGATCCAGGAAGGGAGCTTGATTAGAGTTGCGCCAGCAGGGGAGCGCGCCTGGCAGGCCGGTGCTGAGGATCTTTATTTCATCTGTATCCAGGCGCAAGCCGGGAGCCTGACCCAGGCAACCCTGGAAGATGGTAAACGCCTGGCCACCAAGGCGTCGTGGATGACCAAATAGCGTGAAGCTAACTGACCTTGCATCAGGCAGGCAAAATTAAGAATACGACCACAGACACCTGAAGAGGAGAGAGCCACATGAAGATCATCGCTATCAACGGCAGCCCGAGAAAAAAATGGAATACGGCCACTCTGCTGGAAAAGGCGCTGGAAGGCGCTGCGACACAAGGCGCCGAGACTGAGCTTGTCCACCTGTATGACCTTGATTTCAAGGGGTGCATAAGCTGTTTCGCCTGTAAGACCAGGGGGGGCAAAAGCTATGGCACTTGTGCCATGAAGGATGGCTTGACCCCGGTACTGCAGAAGATTGCCAATGCCGATGCCCTGGTAATCGGTTCGCCGATCTATTTCGGCTCGGTTACCGGCGAGACCCGCAGCTTTATGGAGCGGCTGCTGTTTCAGTATCTGACCTATACCGTTCCTTACGGGACCCTGTTCCCCAGAAGGATCAAGACCGGCTTCATCTACACCATGAACGTCACGGAAGAACGAAGCAAGGAATTCGGTTACGAGTACTTTTATAAATCCAACGAACGGTATATGCAGCTGATGCTCGGCACGGTCGAATCACTGTGCAGCTTCGACACCTGTCAGGTGGACGATTATTCGAAGGTGGTGATCGAGAGTTTCGACCCGGTCCACAAGGCGCAACGCCATGAGGAGGTATTCCCCCAGGATTGTCAACGGGCGTATGAAATGGGTGCAAGGCTTGCCGGGGTCTCCAGCTGACACCGCGGTCAATCTGTCAGGTGGTGACTGCGCCCAAGATTGAACTCCCAGCCAAGAGGAACAGAAACATGAACAAGGAATTTGCCGAACAATTTGCCCGGGAATGGATCGAAGCCTGGAACGGCCACGACCTGGAACGGGTACTTGCCCACTATGCCGATGATTTCGAGATGAATTCACCGTTTATTGTCCAGATAGCTGGCGAGCCGAGCGGTCGGTTGACGGGTAAGGTGGCGGTTGGCGCCTACTGGGCCAAGGCGCTCACCATGATTCCCGACCTGCATTTTGAGCTGATAGCGACGCTGGTCGGCGTCAATAGCGTTACCCTTCATTACCGCGGCGCGGGTGGCCGCTTGGCAGCCGAGGTGTTCCATTTCGGGCCGGATAATAAGGTGGTCAGGGCTTTTGCCCATTATGAGTAACAGGTTTCTTTACCAGTCGCGCCTGGGTTCGTGATGGACCGGGAGCTGCCCCGATTGCCGGTGCACCCTGAGTGAAATATCGTCTGGAGAAGGAAGAAATGCATAACTACATCGCCCTGCTCAGGGGGATAAACGTTGGCGGTAACAACGTGCTGCCCATGAAGGAACTGGTGATGCTCCTGGAAGAGCTTGGCCTTCAGCAGGTCGCAACCTATATCCAAAGCGGTAATGCGGTTTTCCGGGCCGCGGAAGGCGACAAGGAGCGACTCGCCGAAATGATCCGCTCCCGGATCAGGGAGCGTTACGGCTTCGAGCCTTTTGTGCTCCTGCTGGATGTGGGTGAGATGGAGACGGCGATGGCGGTAAATCCATTTCCCGAAGCGATTGCCGAACCGAACACACTGCATCTGGCCTTCCTGGGGGCAACACCCGCAATCCCGGATATGGAAAGGCTTGAGAAGCTGAGAAGTGAAAGCGAGCGGTATGCATTGAAGGATACTGTTTTCTATCTGCATGCCCCTGATGGTATCAGCAGATCCAAACTTGCCGCAAATGCGGAGCGGCTTCTCGGTGTCCCCATGACCTTCAGGAATTGGCGGACCGTGTGCAAGATAATGGAATTAGCGCGGGAGACTCGTTTGTTGGGATAGCAAATCTGAAACGCCGGATTTCGTGGTATGCTGCAACAATTGCCACCGCACGCTCTGGAGCGTTTCCGACAGGAGCACCTGCAGGAGGTGGCTCAGCTGGCGACGCCGGACGGCATCTGGCTCGATATCGGCGTGCTTTACACCAGCGGCACCAAAAGGGCGCCGGCGTTGGTGAACGAATAGAAGTACATGTTGCGGCCTCGGGGCCCAAGGTTCCTTGCTGCCCCATAACCGCGTTGGTAACAAAAGCGAAAAAGGAAAATACATGCTTGGCTCACTAACACTGATTCTCCTCTGCCAGTTGATCGGAGAGGTCATAACGAGGCTCACCAAGCTCCCTGTGCCGGGTCCGGTAATCGGCATGGTTCTGCTCTTCTGCGGCTTGGTCTTTTGCCCTGGTCGAATGCCGAGCGAAATCGAGAAGGCCGGGGGCTTCCTGCTGCGTTATCTTGCTCTGCTTTTCGTCCCTGCCGGGGTCGGTGTCATCACCCATTTAGATCTTCTGCTGAAGTCGTGGGCTCCCATCGCCGGCGTCATCGTCATCGGGACGCTGGCGACAATCGCGGTAACCGGGCTGGTGATGAAATTTCTTAATCGCCGCGGCGCACCTGCTCGGGAGGAGAGTCTGCAATGAGCGCGGAAATTCAGCAGTTATGGGTTTACCTGTCAACGACTCCTTTGCTGTGGCTGACGCTGACCTTGATTTCCTACCAGATTGGCACCTGGGTCTTCGGCAAGCTGGGTTGTCACCCGTTGCTGAATCCGGTGCTAACCGCCATTATCGGGCTTGTCGTTTTGCTCAAGGTGACCGGCATCGACTATCAGACCTATTTCCGTGGTGCCCAATTTGTTCATTTTCTGCTGGGGCCGGCAACCGTTGCTTTGGCGATACCACTCTACCGGGAGCTTGAAATGATCCGGAAGTCTTTCGGCCCAATCATCATCACCCTGGCTGTGGGTTCGCTAGCCGCGATTGTCAGCGCAGTCGGCATTGCCTGGGCGTTGGGGGGAGAAAAGATTATCCTGTTGAGTGTGGCTCCGAAATCGATTACGACGCCGATTGCAATGGGCGTCTCCGAGCAGATCGGTGGCTTACCGTCGCTGACAGCCGTGGTAGTCGTTCTGACCGGCATAACCGGTGCTGTTGGCGGCGACTTTATCCTGAATTGGCTGAAAATATATGACGACAACGCCCGCGGCATGGCCCTGGGAGTGGCCTCACACGGGATCGGCACCGCGCATGCCATTCAAAGAAGCAGAGTGGCCGGGGCGTTTTCGGCGTTGGCAATGGCGCTGAACGGTTTATTTACCGCCTTGCTGCTGCCTGTGATTGTTTATTGGATGCAATAACCACCTGTTGAAGGAGCCCCGGCAGGCGTGACAACGGGGAGTAACGCAAGGAGGCTCACATGGGTAGGAAATCCGTTGGTATCGTCATGTTCGACGACATCGAAGTGCTGGACTTTTGTGGCCCGTTTGAGGTCTTTTCCGTGGCTCGGCTCAACGAAGAAAACCGCCGGGAGGAGCCGTCACCTTTCCAGGTAAAGCTGATTGCCGAGCATGGTGGGCAGGTCTGCACCAGCGGCGGCATGAGGGTAAATGTCGACTATGGTTTCGAGAATTGTCCGCCGTTCGATATCCTCTGCGTGCCAGGGGGATGGGGCACCCGCCGGGAGGTGAGCAATCCTGCCATGCTGGCCTGGCTGGGTGCTCGCGGCAAAGAAGTGGAACTGGTGACTTCGGTCTGCACCGGAGCCATGCTGCTCGGTTTTGCCGGACTGCTGGATGGCCATCGCGCCACCACTCATTGGCGCTCTCTGGACTGGATGGCCCAGTCGTTTCCACAGACCACGGTCGTGCGCGACCTGCATGTGGTGGACGACGGCGCGCTGATCAGCTCGGCTGGGATCTCTGCCGGCATCGATATGGCATTGACGGTGGTAGCACGTTATTGCGGCGCGAGCGTTGCCCGAGCCACAGCCCGCCACATGGAGTATCCGTACCCAGAAACCAGCGAACGCCGGATAACATTCTAACGCCAGGGCCAGAGTGAGAAGCCATCACATCCCTGACCCTGCGCCAGGAGTGTGCAGAGCTAGGGCTTGACCTTATGGTTAGGAATAATAATTACCGGGGAGCGGAAAAAGGAGATATCAATGGCAAACATCATGAGCAGGGCATTGATAGTAATCGATGTGCAGAACGATTATATCGGCGGCCAACTGCCGATCGAATACCCCCCGGTGGAGCAATCTCTGGCCAACATCGGCCTGGCCATGGATAGCGCCCAGGCAGTGGCGATCCCAGTGGTGGTTGTGCAGAATATCCTGCCGGAAACAGCGCCGTTCATGGCCAAGGGTACCCATGGAGCGGAGCTGCACCAGGTTGTCGCTTCGCGCAACAGGGACCACTATCTGGCAAAGAGCTTGCCGAGCGCCTTTGCCAATACCGGGCTCGAAGAGTGGTTGCGGGAGCGGGGCATCGACACCATTACCATAGTTGGCTATATGACCCACAACTGCGATCTTTCGACAGTTGTAGACGGCATGCACAAAGGGTTTGCAGTCGAACTCCTGGCCGATGCCACCGGCTCGCTTCCCTATGCCAATTGTGCCGGCAGTGCCAGTGCCGAAGAGATCCACCGGGTGATGACCGTGGTGATGCAGTCGCGCTTTGCCGCGGTGATGAGCACAGAAGAGTGGATCGAGGCTCTGGCTACAGGCGTGCAGCCAAAACGGGACAACATCTTCAGTTCAAACCAGCAGGCACGCCGTATGGGGAAAACGGAACGTTATTAGGGAAAACCCTATGTGTTGTAATTGCAGGCGGTTACACCATCTATCAATTTCTGTTTACGATCTGCAGGATTAATCCGGTTAAGCCGCTGCAGTTATTGCCGATAACGGTATTATGCGTAATTTGCCAGGAGTATCCCAGAAACCAGTTAGCATCAGTGAGCTGCCGGATTATAGCTTTCTGAGGCGCATGATTATTGTTGCCGTTACGGCACTGATCCTGGTTCTTGTAGGGTTTTCCATATGGAAATCGCTGGCGGAATACCGGTTGACGATCACTGGGTCGGAACAGCAGACACGTGGCTATGCCAACGCGCTTAAAGAGCATGCCGACCGGACGCTCAACGAAGCTGATGCCGTTCTGCAGTATGTCATTGAACAGGTAGAAGAGCATGGAGGTGTCTCTCAACAGCGAGGCACAAATCTGAAGCGACTGCTGGGTTCCCATAAACACACCAGCCCGCAAATTGCCTCGATTATCCTGGTTAATCGGCAAGGCTTGCTCTTTGCCCATTCCCTTGACACGCCTGTCGCCCAAGCCGATGTGTCGGATCGTGACTATTTTATCCACCATCGTGACAATCCCGTCGATGGTTCTCCCTTCCTTTCGAAGCCGTTCAAAAGCCGGATAAGCGGTAAATGGCGCATCACCCTTTCTCGATCAATTCTGAATGGCAAAGGGGAGTTCGCCGGGGTGGGGGCAGTGGCCCTTGACCTCGACTATTTCCGCAGGTTTTATGAATCACTGGAGCTGGGGGACAACGGCAAGATCGTCATGGTACGCAAGGACGGTGTTCTGCTCCTGGCGGTGCCATACAAGGAGTCGGATTTCGCAAGCGACTTCAAGAAATCTCACCTGGTCCGTACCCATCTTCCCCGTTCGCCAAAAGGCACTTTCCACATTCCCAGAGGCAAGGCGCTTTTGGAGTCGAGTGCCCGGATCGTTTCCTATGATTCGCTGGATGATTTTCCGATAGTTGCCATGGCAAATATGGATAAAGACGAGGTGCTTTCACAATGGCAGCAGGATACTTTCATCCAGGCAGTGCTTGTCGCGCTGGTCTCTGTGGCCCTGAGCCTGCTGGCACTCAGTCTGCTGCGTCAGTTGAAGCGAATTGAAGCTGCTTATCGTGTTCAGCAGGAACAACAGAAAGAAATTTCACAGTCTGCCGAGGCTTGGCAATCGACCTTCAATGCTGTGGAGAATGCCATCTGGGTCATGGACATTAACCTCCATGTGCTTCGTGCCAACAAAGCCACCGAGAAGATTTTCGGCAAACTGAGAGA